>JANWJY010000093.1 GCA_025451715.1 Fimbriimonadaceae bacterium
ATGCTTGGCAGGCCCGGGAACTGGCTTCCCGTCAAGAAGAACGTGACGCCTGGCGCGTGGTTGACGGCGACGGTGAGCATCGACTTCACGATTCAGAACTCGACGGCGATCGATCAGTTGAGCGGGATCATCTCGCTCAGCCACGTGCCGCTTTCACCGTACTGTTTGAAGGGTTTGATCGCGGGGAGGATCGGATAGCGGCCCTGCTCGCTGGTCATGGTCGAGAGGCGTTTGCCTTCTCTCAGTGATGCGGGTAGTTCTTCAAGTCTCCTTGGGATGAGGTTTGGTTTGTAGTCGAAGAGGTCGACTTGGCTCGGGGCTCCTCCTTGCCAGAGGACGACGACCCGCTTCGCTTTGGCGGGGAAGTGCGGGCCGGTCTTTTGTCGCCCTGTGTCGAGCAGTGCGGCGTACCCGTCTTGGGAGAGTAGTGCGGTCAAAGCGGCGACGCCGATCCCCTGCGCACCGGCCTGGAAGAGCTGGCGGCGAGAAAGGCGCAAGTCGCGTTCGAAGATCGGGTTCATCCTCGATGTCCAGTCTACTCCTGGCGAAGAGCACTATCGGCTGTACAATGAAACCATGAGCCTCGCGTTACTCGCCTGTCTCGTCGGCGTGCAGTCGTTGTCGGCGCTTCCCGAAGGCACGATCGGCATTGCGGGCAAGTACCCGGGCGACGTCGGCATCGGAAACAACGCCGCTGTCATCTTCCACGACGACTTTGAAACAGGGCTCCCGGACGAGAAGTGGGACAACCTCTTTCAGCGGCACTGCTACCGGATGGCGACGGAGGTGGCGAACGTCCATGGAGGAAAGCGATCGCTCGAGTTTTGGGTGCCGAAACAACAAGGAGAGCTGAGCAACGCTGTCGTCAAAGACTTCGACAAGGGTTACGACACGGTGTTCCTTCGTTACTACTCGAAGTTCGACAGCGGCTTCGATCAGACGGGCTCGAGCCACAACGGGGGGTTCCTCGCCGCGTTGTCGCCCGGTCTGCCGTTCGCAACGCCCGGTGTCAAGGCAGACGGGCGCAACAAGTTCATCGCGACCTTTGAAAACTGGCGCGAGGACGAGAACCCGAAGCCTTCACCAGGTGAGTTGAACGTCTACTGCTATCATCCCGAGCAGCGATCAATCTGGGGCGACCACTTCTTTCCTTCTGGGACGGTCTTGCCATTCTCGTACAAGCCCGGCGACTTTGGCCCGTCGTTCGTCAAGCGGACCGACATCATTCAGAAACTCGGTCAGTGGTACTGCTACGAGCTCATGGTGCAGGCGAACACTCCCGGCAAGCGCGATGGTCGGATCGCTTGCTGGTTGGACGGGCGGCTCATCGCGGACTTTCCGAACCTGCGATTGAGGGACGTGGCGTCGCTCAAGATCAACCACGCTGCGCTCGACTTTCACATTGGAAGCAACCGCGTGCGCGAGAACAGAAAGTGGTACGACGACGTCGTGATCGCGACCTCTTACGTTGGGCCGGTTGCGCCTACTCCCTCGTCATCGCCTCGTCGAGGTTGAGGACCATGTGACACACGGTCGCGTATGCGGCGTGCTCGGTCTGGTTGAGCGACCTGTCTCGCGGTGATTCGCCGACGGAGAGGTAGGCGTCCGCTTCGCTCGGCCTCGCCCTATAGTATGCGACCGTCGCGAGGAGTCGTCGGCGCATGATGTCGAGCTCGCCCTTGTCCGGCGTTCGCGCGCACACGAGCCGGAATGCGAGCACGAGCCGCTCGTCTGCGCTCTTGCTCGCCTTCATGACGCGTTCTGCCAGTGCACGCCCCGCTTCGACCCACGTCGGATCGTTGAGCATCGTGAGCGCGTGCAGCGGGGTGGAGGTGCGCGACTCGCGCACCGTGCACACTTGTCGCGTCGCCGCGTCGAAGATGTTGCCCGGTACCGCAGTGCGGCGCCAGAACGTGTAGAGGCTGCGCCGGTACAGGTCGCGCCCGTGCGACTGCGGATACGCAAAGTCCCGTTCGAGGGTGATCGAGAGCCCGTCCCAG
Organism: Fimbriimonadaceae bacterium; assembly: GCA_025451715.1. GTDB lineage: Bacteria > Armatimonadota > Fimbriimonadia > Fimbriimonadales > Fimbriimonadaceae > JADFMN01. The sequence continues at coordinate 2,001 of JANWJY010000093.1, forward strand.
ATCCCTTTCGGCTGATACGGATACACGGGTTTGCCGCCGATGCGCAGGTCGATAAGCCCGCTCGATGACAAAGCAACGTCGCGCAAGACCATCGCGGGCATCCGGAACCGCGCGCCGCGCGCGAGCAGCTCGTTGTCCGGGTCGCGCTTTTCTAGTGTCGCGTTGGTCTTTGAAGACTGTTTGTACGTCGCGCTCGTGACGATCAGTCGGTGCATCTGTTTTACGTCCCAACCGCTCTGCACAAACTCGGTGGCGAGCCAGTCGAGGAGCTCAGGGTGCGACGGGGGCGACCCCTGCACGCCGAAGTTCTCGGGCGTCTTGACCAGACCTTGGCCGAAGAAAGTCTGCCAATACTTGTTGACCTGCACGCGCGCGGTGAGCGGGTTCTCCGCGCTCACGATCCACTTCGCAAGCTCAAGCCTGCTCTTGCCGGCTTTGACGGCGATCAGCTCGGGCGAGGACGGCTCGACCTTTTCGAGCGGCTCTTCGTAGTTGCCGCGGTTGAGCACGTGCGTCTCGCGCGGGCGTCGGTCCGACATCACCATCACGCGCGGGAGCTGCGCTTTGAGGTCGTCGACGTCCTTTTTCAACTTCTCCGCGTCCGGCCCTTTGACTGCGCCCATTCGTGCCTCCATTGCAAAGAGCCTCTTCATCTGCGCGTCGTCGCCCGCGTAGACCCATGGCGAGCCGACCCGGTACTGTCCACCGCCCTCCGGTACGCCGCTCTCGGGCACATTGTTGAAGTACGCCATCATGCTGAAGTAGTCGCGCTGTGACAGCGGGTCGTACTTGTGGTCGTGGCAGCGCGTGCACGCCATCGTGAGACCGAGCCACACGGTTGATGTCGTATCGACGCGGTCGAAGAGCCCGACGTTGCGTTGTTCTTCTGGGATCGCGCCGCCCTCGCCGTTGAGCATGTGGTTGCGGTTGAACGCGGTGGCGATGATCGCGTCGCGCCCCTCCCTTGTTGCCTGCGTAACACCCGGCATGAGGTCTCCGCCGAGCTGCATCATCGTGAACTTGTCGAACGGGAGGTTCTTGTTCATCGCGCTCACGACCCAGTCGCGCCAGACGTACTGGAACGTGTCGCCGTCCTGTTGGAAGCCGTTGCTGTCGGCGTAGCGCGCGGCGTCGAGCCATGGGAGGGCCATTTTTTCGCCATAGTGCGGGCTGGCGAGCAGGCGATCGACGATTCTTTCGTACGCGCTTGGTGTTTTGTCCTTGAGGAACGCGTCGACCTCTTCTGGCGTCGGTGGTAGGCCGGTGAGATCGAGGGTGGCGCGGCGGATGAGCGTCGTCCTGTCGGCTTCAGGTGAGGGTTTTAAGCCCTCTTTCTCCAACCGCGCGAGCACGAACGCGTCGATCGGGTTCTTCACCCAACCTTTTGTGCGTGTCGTAGGCACTGCGGGCCTAAACGGCTTGACGTAGGCCCAGTGCTTCGTTGCTGCGCCCTTTGCAAGCGCTCCTGCGTCGATCCAATCGGCGATGAGGTCCATCTCCCGCATGCTGAGCGCGGTGAATCCCATTGGCATCTGCGGCTTGCCGCCCTCTCCGCGGATGCGCGCCATGAGGAGACTCTTCTTCGAGCTCTTCGGCACGACGACCGCGCCGCTGATCCCGCCCTTGATCACGTTCTCGAAGGAATTCAGCCTCAGCCCTCCCGATGCGATCTCACCGCCGTGGCACCGCACGCAGTGCGACCTCAGCACTTTCTCGACGTCGGCGAAGGTCGCCTGCCTTTCCGCCGCCGATGCCGGCCCGAGCAGGCCTGCGGCGAGCGCGAAGGCGCATGCGATCCAACAAGGGACATTCGCCGCGCGAGCCATTCCGAGAGGATATCGCACGCTGGGACTGCGGAACCACACTCGACGATATAGACTTCCAATTGGACAATGTCAATCCGCCCAGTCAAGAGAACTGTGAGGGCCCAGCCGACGCTGGAAGGGGCCGGGGTGCACCTGCGCAGGGCGTTCGGGTTCGGCGAGACCTCCGAGACCGACCCGTTTCTGCTCCTCGACGACTTCCGCAACGACGTCCCCGCCGACTATCTCAAGGGGTTCCCGTGGCACCCGCACAGAGGGATCGAGACGATCACGTACGTGCTCGCAGGCGAGGTCGAGCACGGCGACAGCATGGGCAACCAGGGCACGATCGGCGCGGGCGACATCCAGTGGATGACCGCGGGCAGCGGGATCATCCACCAAGAGATGCCCAGAGGCGACGCGCACGGGCACATGCACGGCTTCCAGCTATGGGGCAACTTGCCCTCGTCTTTGAAAATGACTACGCCGCACTATCAAGAGGTGAAGTCAGAAGAGATCCCCGAGGTGACCGCCGACGACGGCACTCGCGTGCGCGTCGTGGCGGGTAAGTTCTGGGGTGCGAGCGGGCCGGTCGACGGCCTTGCGGCAGAGCCCGTGTACCTCGACGTCTCGATCGCGCCGGGGACGCGCAAGACGTTCCAGGTGGATACGAGCCGCAACGCCTTTGCGTACGTGTTCGCGGGCGACGGCCGATTTGCGAACGCCTCCGATCCGACGCCGGTTCCGACGGACGGCGTTGTCGGTGAGCCGACTCTCGTCGACAATCGCACACTCGTGCTCTTCGACACCGGCGACGAGGTCACGGTGCAGGCGGGCGAGGAGGGGATGCGGTTCCTGTTCGTCAGTGGCAAACCGCTGCGCGAGCCGGTCGCGTGGCACGGCCCGATCGTGATGAACACGCAGGAGGAACTGCGGCAGGCGTTCCAGGACCTCGACCGCGGGACGTTCCTTAAGACTTAGCGGCGCACGTTTCACCGCCGTACTGCACGTAACGATAGATATGTCGAAGAACCTGAGCGAACTGGACGAAAGGCTGGACGAGGCGATAGAGGAGAGCTTTCCCGCGAGCGATCCGCCGTCGATCACGCCGGAGCCCGTCGTGCGTGACAACGCGGAGTTCCACCGCTTCGAGGTCGGGACGGATGCGGAGGTCGCGGTGCTCAAGTACATGCGCGCACCGGGAGTGATCACGCTCGTGCACACTGAGGTGCCGGAATCATTGCAAGGGCGGGGTCTCGGAGCATCCTTGGCGCACTTCGCGCTCGAGACCGCGCAGCGCGAGGTACTGAAGGTAAAGGTCGTGTGCCCGTTTGTGAAAAAGTATGTGGAGAAACACTCTGAGTACCAAGGTTTGATCGAACCAGGGACCTGACCTCTCGAACTCGCCGCGCACGTGCAATAACACGGTATTTTTACCGAACAACGTTGCACACTTTAGTAGTGACTTTTGCGGACATTGCTGGTCCCGGGAGAGCATGACTCCGCGTCGTATAATGATTTATAGTTAATTCCAGCAAGACTCTTCTCACTGAAAGGAACCTCAAACAGATAGCTCTTCTTGGCAGCTATTTGCCACGCCAGTGTGGAATCGCTACGTACACGGCGGACCTTGCGCGGGCGCTCGCGGATCTCGACCCTGACTTGACTGTCGATTCAGTCGCTGTGAGTGACCGGAGCGACTACGTCTATCCGGAGCGTGTCTGTTACGAGGTCATCGAGGGCGACGAGGCTGCATACGCGCCCGCCGCCGAATACATCAACAGATACGGTTACGACGTGCTCTCGGTGCAGCACGAGTTTGGAATCTTCGGCGGGCCCGCGGGAAGCCACCTCATGAGCCTCTTGCGCGAGGCCAAGATGCCCATCGTGACGACGCTCCACACGGTCTTGCGCGACCCGTCTGACGAACAGAGGGCCGTGATGGACGAGCTCCTCGAACTTTCCGAGCGCGTCGTCGTGATGAGCCATAGAGCGGTCGAGTTCCTTGTCGAGATCTTTGGGGTCTCGCCAGACAAGATCGACATGATCCCGCATGGAATCCCAAGCATCCAAAAGTCGAGCGGCGTCGAACTTCGGAAGAAGCTCTCGATCAAAGGGCCGATGATTCTGACTTTCGGACTGCTTTCTCTGGACAAGGGCATTCAATACGTCATCGAAGCAATGCCGAAGATCGTTCGCGAGCACCCTGGCGCCGTATACGTCGTTGTCGGCGCGACGCACCCTAACGTGCGCTCTTCGGCGGGAGAGGTGTACCGCGAGAGCCTTGTCGCGCTTGCGAAGGACCTCGGCGTGTCGGACAACGTGCGGTTCGTGGATCGCTTCGTCCCGACGGAAGAGCTCGTCGAGTACCTGGCGGCGATGGACATTTATGTGACGCCGTATTTGAACAAGAAGCAGATCACGTCCGGGACGCTCGCGTACTCGGTCGGTGCCGGAAAGGCGGTGATCTCGACACCGTACTGGTACGCCGAAGAGCTGCTCGACGATGGTCGAGGAGTGCTCGTGCCGTTCCGCGACGCGGATGCGATTGCAGAAGCTGTGCTTGCAATCCAGCGGGACCCGAAGGCCCGGGATGAGATGGGCCGGCGCGCGGCGGAGTTCGGAAGGAGAATGCTTTGGCCGGAGGTAGGCAAGAGCTATCTCAAGTCCTTCCAGCGAGCAAAGCGGGAGCAGGCAGAAAGGACTCGCGCCATGGGTATCGAGCCGCTTGTCGCCGCACGGTCAATCGGGGTCCTCCCAGAACTTCGTCTCGACCACCTGTTCGATCTCAGCGACGATACAGGAATAATGCAACACGCGACGTTCACAGTCCCCAACCGTTCCGAAGGCTACTGTGTCGACGACAACGCGCGGGCGCTCTTGTTCACGGCTTACATGGACCGGGAAGGACCGCTCTACAACGACGTCGCGCTGTTGCAAAGCCGCTATCTGAGCTTTGTGCTCGATGCATTCAACGCAGAGACCGGGCGCTTCCGCAACTTCATGACCTATGGGCGCGAATGGTTGGAGGTTTCAGGCTCTGAGGACTCGCACGGAAGGTCGCTCTGGGCGCTCGGCGCGATAGTCAGCCGGTGCCGAAACCGAGGAAGGAGAGAAGTGGCGAAGTCGCTCTTTGAAGTCGCCGCCCCCGCCCTGCTCAGCACGACTAGCCCACGGACGTGGGCATACGGTGTGTTGGCGGCGGACGAGTACCTGCACGGGTTTCCGCACGAGAACACGATCCAACTCCTTAAGCGTGAACTCGCGGGAAGGCTGCTTCGGCTCTATGAAGAGAACAGAAGCAGCGAGTGGCAGTGGTTCGAACAGAGCCTGACTTACGCGAACGCGCGCCTCTCGCAGGCGCTCATCGTAGCGAGTGAAATGCCGGGTGACCAAAGAATGATGGAGGCCGGCCTTGAGTCGCTCTCGTGGCTGATGGCAGTGCAGACTGGAGACGGAGGCGTGTTCGTACCCATCGGGACGAACGGGTTCTACCTCCGGGACGGCGAGCGGAGCCTCTCAGACCAACAACCGATCGAGGCTTCGGCGTCGGTCTCGGCCTGCCTCAGTGCAAACCGAGCCACGGGCGACTCGCAATGGTTTGTGGAAGCGCACCGGTCGTTCCGCTGGTTCCTCGGCGAGAACCTCCTTGGCCAACCCCTTTATGACAAGTCAACTGGCGGTTGCCACGACGGGCTTCACGCAAAGCGCATGAATAGGAATCAGGGTGCGGAATCGACCCTCTCGTTCCTGTGTGCGCTCGTCGAGCTGCGCGACGCCGGCGCGCGCCCGGTTCCATTGATCGATTCGGAGGAGATACTTGAGGTCTAAGAAGTTCCATGAGCTACTCGAACGACACCCGCGCAACCCGATTCTGACTGCGGCAGACTGGCCTTACCCCGTGCACACCGTGTTCAACCCAGGGGCAACGATGCTCCAGGACGGAACGACGCTTTTGCTGTGCCGGGTCGAAGACCGACGTGGCATCTCGCACTTGTGCGCAGCGAGGTCGAAGAACGGCTTCGACGACTGGGTGATCGACAAGGAGCCGACGTTCTCACCGGATCCAGACAACCACCCTGAAGAGCTTTGGGGGATAGAAGACCCGCGTATCACCTATATGCCGGACGTTAAGGAGTACATGATCGCGTACACGGCGTTCGGAAAGTCCGGGCCGGGCGTTGCAATCGCATCGACGACGGACTTCAAGACCTTTCAACGCTTTGGTCTTGTCATGCACGCTGACGACAAGGACGCGGCGCTCTTTCCGAGACGCTTCAATGGGGAGTACGCGCTGATCCATCGGCCCTCGACCGACATGGGCGCGCACATGTGGCTCTCCTTCTCGCCCGACCTGCACAACTGGGGCGGTCACGTGCTGTTCTTGCCGGCGCGGCGCGGCGCGTGGTGGGACGCCAACAAGATCGGTCTCTCGCCGCCGCCGATCGAGACGGACCGTGGCTGGCTCGTGATGTACCACGGGGTCCGGCGTCATGCGTCGGGCTCGCTTTACCGGTTAGGTCTCGCGCTCTTCGACAAGAACAACCCGGAGACGTGCCTGACGCGAGGGCAGTCGTGGATGTTCGGCCCTGAGGCCCCGTACGAAATGAGCGGCGACGTCGACAATGCCGTGTTCCCGTGCGGCTATACGATCGGAGAAGACGGCGACACGTTCCGTATGTACTACGGCGCTGCGGACACTAGTATCTGCATGGCGACTGGGAGCATTAGGGAAATGCTCGAATGGCTGGACTGCGATGGGACAGAGTTCACCGGCGTCGCCGGACAGGCCGCCGAGCGAAGCGAGACAGTTTAGTTCGACAAAAAGCTAGAACCCCGCCGATTGCTCGGCGGGGTTCTTGGCTGTCCGATTGTCTCTCCTTAGTCAGGCTCTGCTCAGCCCCTATTTGGTACCCGGAAGGAGAACTCATCGGTGAGCCGTACGCCGAACCGAGAGCCGGTATCGAGCGTCACGTTCTTCGCCTTGTTCGGATCCTTCTGGAGCTCGCCGAAGAGGAACCCGAGGGCTCCGCCGATCAGCGAGTTTGTGATGATGTTGCCGTTCGTCAGAATCGCGACGAGGGCACCTGCGCCCGCGCCGTATCCGACGTACTTGAGGTTGTCGTTCTTGGCGGCCGACTTTGCGACCAAGC
>JANWJY010000094.1 GCA_025451715.1 Fimbriimonadaceae bacterium
CGGAGGCCCGCGCCCCGAGTTTGCGGAACCGGGTTGGCACCGATCTTGTTGGGTTGAGGGGACGTTCGGGTTTGTCCGGGTTGGATCGGGTTGGTTTGGAGGTTCGGGCGATCAGCGAGCCGGAGGCTCGCAGTTAGGGGCGGGCCGGAGGCCCGCGCTCGGAGGGGCCTGCAGGTACGATTGATGCGAGATCAGATGCGATTTTTGACACCGCTGTTGTTTGCCGTCATAGCCTTTTGCGCGGTCGCGTGCAAGGACAACAAGGCTAGCGCCGAAGTCGACCCGGAAGAGCTATTGGACCGGCCGGTCGAGACGGTCGACATCAAGGAGGGCACGGGAGAGGCGATGGCCGAGGGGTACCGGTGCTCGATCACTTATAGCGGCAAGCTCGCAGGCGGCGAGATCCCGTTCGAGACAAACGGCACCAAGGACGCGGAGGGCAAGCCCACGAAAGCGCCTTACATGGTCGTGATCGGCTCGCTCAGATCGATTCCCGGCCTGGAGAAGGGGCTGATCGGGATGAAGAAGGGCGGGGAGCGCACGATCAAGATCCCATGGCAGATGGGTTACGGCAAGGCTGGGTCGCCCGATGGGAACATACCGGCGAAGGCGGACCTGGAGTTCACGGTCACGCTACTCGACTTTGCCAAGCCCGGTGAGGACAGCAAGTTCGACTTTGAGGAGATCAGGGCAGGTTCGGGGCGCGCGGTCAAGGATGGGGACACGGTCTCGGTGCACTATCGGGCCTCGTACCCGAACGGGATGATCTTCGACGATTCGCGCAAGCGCGGCGAGAAGGGGACACCGTACACTTTCCGTGTCGGCGCGTATGACGCGATCCAGGGCGTGGACTACGGTGTCCGCGGGATGAAGGTCGGGGGCATCCGGAAGCTGTGGATTCCACCGATGCTGGTGTTCGGCGAGTCCGGGTACTCGGTGATCCAGGGCGGTCAGATCATCTACGTCGACGTCGAGCTGCTGCACATCAAGTAGCGGGTCGTCTACAATGTTGTCATGAGCCCTCGCTTTCTCTTGATAGCATTCGTGTTTTGTGCGCTTCCCTGCGTTTCGCCTTCGCAGGTGACGAAGACTGGGACGTCGTACCTTTTCCGGATGAAGCTGGTTAAGGGCAGCGTTTACTCGTTTGATGTGACTTCCTCGACGGAGATGGGGACCGGCAAGCCGATGGTCATGCCGATGAGCTATTCGATGAAGGTGCTGAGCGTGACCAAGGGTATCGCGGACGTCGCGATGACGTCGACGTCTCCGATGCAGAAGGCGCCTCAGACCATGAACGTGAAGATGGACTCTCGCGGGGCTGTCGAGGGGCAGAGTGGGCTGGAGCAGCTCACGGGGGTGCGGCTGCCGGAGAAGGCGATTAAGGTCGGCGGAACTTGGAAGGGGACGCAGAAGGTCGCGATGTTCGCGCAGTCGATGACTGTGGACTCCGTGTACACGTTTACTGGCGTGCAGGCGTTAGGAAAGGTTCAGTGCGCTGTGCTCAGCGTTAAGTCCACTGGCAAGGGGTCGATCGCATCGACCACGACTGGAAAGATGTACATCGAGTTGGCCAATGGGATGCTCTACCAGAGCAACCTGACCAGCTCGATCACGTTGACGCAGGGTAGCAAGCCTCAGACGTTCAAGAGCACGGCTACGATCAAGCGCAAGTGACGACGGTCGTCCGACCTGCCGATGACGTGTTAGCGCGCCTTCTCGAGTTGCATGGGGACGTCGTTGTCGTGCCTGGGTCTTCGTCGGACTTGATCGAGATCGACCAAGACGGTTGGAAGCGCACGATCGTCGTGGGTGACGCTTCGTGCGAGGTTGCGGGGCTGGTCGAGCTCATGGACAATAATCCGATCGTGTGTGCGGACCGAATGTCTGTGCCGGGGGCTGTCTCTACTTTGGCGTTGGTGGCGCTTGGTCCCTTGATCCGCGCGGGGCTGTTGTTGGAGCCGCCAGTGATGCAGGTTGCGGGCGCGTCGCCTGGAGAGGACGTCGACGCGTTTCTTGCGCGGGAGGGTTTTTTCGAGGGCGTTGTGCTGTCCTTTGGCGATGAGGACATGAAGAGGGCCGTTGCCGCAAACGTCGTGGCCCTGATCGCAACGCCCGAGAACTGGGGTGATATCGACGGACTTTATCGAGAGTGCTATTCGCACAGTTTCTATGTTCGCGAGCACACGGGGGACGATTGGGACGTGGCGCTCGTTTCTGGCCGGCCGTATGCGCTCTACTCGCTTTCATATACTCCTGGCGAGGGTAGCTCGCTGTTGACGATCAAAGTGATGGCGGACTGCGATGGGAAGTGCGGCGCAGCACAGGTTGTCCACGCGATGAACTTGATGTGCGGGTTTGAGGAGAGTACGGGGATTGGGGAATAAGAGAGCCGGAAGACCAAGCTAGTTACCTAGGTCGATTTTTTTCTTGGGCTTCTTCTCGTCCGCGATCGCTTCCTTGTCCGCTTCGGACCCAACAATGGCGTCGACGCCGGGGCCGGCGACCTTTTCCCACTCCCCCGCCTTTGCGCGGCGCCATGTCGTAAAGCCTTTGTCGGCCGCCTTCTGCGCGTCTCCTCCCTTTCGCACCTTGAACGATGCGCGGCTGACGACGCGGTGACACGGCAGGCCGCAGCCTGGGCAGCGGTCGAGAGGCTGTTCGTTGGTTTCTTGGAGCACGTCGAAGCGACCGGTGCAGATTTGGCACTCCGGCTCGTCGTCGTTGAGTTCGTACTCGTAGATCGGCACTTCCTTATTCTAACGTTTGCGGGGATGGGTTCGGGTTTGTTCGGCGTGGGCGGCGCCGGGTAGAAGGGGCCAGTGGCTGAATACGAGGCTTTGAACCGGCGGATCATTGAGTGTGAGCGGTGCCCAAGGCTGCGGGAGTGGTGTGCGCAGGTGGCGCGAGAGAAGCGGCGGGCGTTCATCGGCGAGGAGTATTGGGGTCGGCCGGTGCCTAACTTTGGCGACCCTGCCGCGACGGGGCTGATCGTCGGACTGGCTCCCGCGGCGCACGGAGCGAACCGGACGGGGCGGATGTTCACAGGGGACCGGAGCGGAGATTGGCTGTACCGCTCTTTGTACAAGTTTGGGCTGGCAAACCAGGCGACATCGGTTTTCTCGAGCGATGGGCTGGAGTTGTCGCGTGTGATGATCACAGCCGTAGCGCACTGCGCTCCACCTGGGAACAAGCCTGTGCCCGGCGAGATAGCGAACTGTCGGTCGCACCTGATCGATACGCTCTCCCTGAGGCCGTGGAGAGCATTCTTGTGCTTGGGTGGCGTGGCGTGGGCGGAGCTGCACCGGGTGCTTTCGGCAAGCGCGAGCGAGCCGGAGGCTCGCACAGCGGGCCGGGCCGGAGGCCCGCGCTCCGAGAGGACGCAGAACTTTTCGCACGGGGCGGTGGTGGAGTTGGGAGACGGGAGAGTGGTGGTCGGAAGCTATCACCCGAGCCAGCAGAACACGTTCACGGGCCGGTTGACGGAAGAGATGCTCGACGAAGCCGTTGCGAAGTTCGCTAGCCGGCTCGGTTGACGAGCAGTTCGCGTTTGAGCTTTAGCCGCTTCAACTGTCCGCCGCTGGATATTGCGATCTCGATCTCCGAGTCGACCTTGCCCTCGAGCAGCGCCTTCACGTGTCGATAGGTCGTCTTGACGAGGTTTTCCTCGCCGACAGAGACAAGGTAGTCGCCCTTTTTGATGCCTGCCTTTGCTGCGGGGCTGCTGGGCGTGACGTCGACGATCACCATTCGCTCGCGACCGGGGTGGTAGACCGCGGCGATGCCGACCTCGCCCTCCGGCTCGTCGGCGACACGACCTGAGAAGTTGTCGAGCAGCACGCGGCGCCTCTTGAGGTCGATGGTTATGTTGAAGTTCTTAAGGAAGCCGAAGCCCACCGTGCCGTCGTGCTGTGCGGAAGAGGACGGAAGATCGATGATGTCCCACACCGCGCTCTCGACGGGCACTCCGTATATCTGCATGCCTTCGAGCACGATGCTCCACGAATCGACGACGCCAGAGGCGACCTGCGATGAGCCGACGAACTTCGGTTCGTTGCCAGGCGTCCACTTGCCGATGCGTTCGAGCACTTCTTTGTGCGTGGTCGCATAAAAGGCGTTGCCGGTGTCGAGCGCGAGTATCAACTGTTTGCCGTTTGTCGCACGCACGGCCATCTCGATCGAGTTGTGCCCGATTGGCAGCATCTTTGCGAGAAAGGTCTTCTTCCCGTCCGGCTGGACCTGGCTGATGTCGTAGGTCGACGGATGGATGATGAACTTCTTCTGTTCGAAATTGATCTCGGTGACGTACGGCGAAAAGACTTCGAGGCCCATGATTCCGTCGACGTGGGTGCCGTAGCTGTGGGTGTAGTCCATCGTCGGGAGTTGGACGACCTCCATGTCTTGGTGCTGCGCCTTAAGGGCACCGAGTTCGAGCTGCGTCACCCTGAGGGTGTTGGCTTCGAACACACCGACGAAGTCCTTGAGGCTGATCTTCCCTGTGGGCTTGCCTAAATCGATGTGTGGGCCTATGACGACGGCGCCGGAGAAACCGGAGTCGAACATGCAGGATACGAGTTTGCCGTTGACCTTGACGTCGACGATGATCGCGTTCTCTCCGATCCTAAAAGGGATTTCGGCGAGGGGGGCCGACTGAAGGCCGGACAAGGCAAGGGCGGCGAGGATCTGGGCGGTCATTCTTCTGTCCCTATCGATTAGACGCTCGGGCCGGTGCCGGGAGTGCCTCTTTGGGCTCAGCGGGCCCACGGATAACTATATCTCAGGTTTCTGGCTCCCGCGTCCTGGGACGGTACGGGATTCCTGTATACTGCCGCTGATTCGAGCCCGGTCTGGGCCGTATCATAGTGCGTACGCAGAGGTGTAAACGTGAATCTCAATCGACGAACTTTTAGCTTTGGAACAATTGCCCTGGCCACGTTGGCGCTGGGCGCCCTGGTCGGATGTGGATGCGGCTCTAAGCCGCCTGGCGAGAACGGCGTTTCGGAGAACGGCGGCACCGGGCCGAAGATGCCGGACTTCCCGAATCCGCCCATCAAGATCGGGCTCGTTGCCAGCCAGAACGGTGACCTGATCCCGTGGGGCACGGACTGCATCGAGGGCGTGAAGCTCGCGATCGAGGAAGTGAACATGGCGGGCGGCTACAACGGCAGCAGGTTCGACCTGCTCGTCGAGGACAGCGCGAGCACTCCTGAGGGCGGCAAGAGCGCGACGGAGAAGCTCGTGCAGGACGGCGTGGTGGGCGTGCTTGGCGAGGTCTCAAGCGGCATCACGCAGCCGATGTCCCAGGTGACGTACGCGAACAACCTGCCGCACATCGCGGTCGGCGCGACGAAGACAACGATCACCGACATCGGCCCGAACGTTTTCCGCGTGTGCTATACGGACGACTTCCAGGGGCCGGTCATGGCGAAGTTCGCGTATGACGGGCTCGGACTGAAGTCCGTCGCGATCATGACAGACGTGAAGCAGCCCTACTCGGAGTACTTGACCAAGACGTTCAAGGAGTACTACGTGAAGCTCGGCGGAAAGATCGTCGCCGAGGAGTCTTACGAGTCCAAGCAGACGACGTTCACCGCGCAGCTGACACGCGTAAAGGCGCGAAACCCTCAGGGGATCTTCCTCAGCGGTTACTTCAACGAGGTCGGACCGATCGTTCGGCAGGCCGCGACGCTCGGCATCAAAGACGTGAAGTACTTCGGCGGTGACGGCTGGGACAGCCAAGAGCTTATCGAGAGCGGTGGCGAGGCGATCATCGGCGGCTACTTCTGCAACCACTACAACGACAAGGAAGACCGCCAGATCGTGAAGGACTTCCTTGCGGGTTGGTCGAAGAAGTACGACGGCAAGAAGCCGGGTACGACGATGGGCGCGCTGGGCTACGATGCGGCGAAGCTCCTCATGGACGCGATCAAGCGCGCAGGCGGCACTGACAAGCAGGCCGTTATCGACGCGCTCGAGAACACGGTCGACTTCCCTGGCGTCAGCGGTTCGATCACGCTCAAAGGAATGGGCGGCAACCCGAAGAAGCCCGCGCTGGTCGTCGAGGTCGAGAAGGACGGATTCAAGGCCGTCAAGACCTACCAGTACGAAGAGATCTACACGACGCCGACAGCACCGATCGTTCGCACTAGAAAGTAGTAACTGATGCACGAGGTCACGCCGCTTCTGGCAGGGTTTGAAGGCGATCTGAAAACCCTGCCAGTTCAACTTGTGCTGGGAGTCCTGACCGGCTCCATCTATGCCCTGATTGCACTGGGCTACACGATGGTGTACGGCATCCTGAAGCTGATCAACTTCGCCCACGGCGAGATCTTCATGCTGGGTGCGTACATCGGGCTGTTCGTGAGCTGGATGGCGATCGGCGACGCCTCCGCTCGTCTCGCGACCAACATCATCGCTCCCGATTCGTTGGCGACGTGGTCGTTGGTCGCGGCTGGGCTCGGCGTGTTGTTGGCCGCAGCAATTTTTGCGCGTGCGCGCTCAAGGGGCAAGGACACAAGCAAGACGTTCCTCGGCGTCGGTCTTGCTGCGATGGGTGGACTCGGGTGGGTGCTAGCGAAGTTCCAGCCCCAGGCGATCACTCTCGTGGTGATGATGCTTGCGAGCATGGTCGGGTGCTCGATCATCGGGCTTTTGATCGAGTACTTCGCGTACCGACCGATGCGAAGCCAACCACGGATCTCTGCGCTCATCACAGCGATCGGAGTGTCGCTGTTCATCCAGTTCACCGGGCAGCTCTTTCTACCGAATGCGCCGCCGCCGCCGATTCCTGAAGAGGTGAACCCCTATCGCGGATCGATGCACTTCTATCTAAGCCCCCCTCCTCCAGAGCTTGAGAAGGCTTACGAGACGGCACAGAGTGAAGCGGACACGTTGTCTGCTGCGTTCCAGAAGATGGTCATCGACAACGGTTGGGGCGAGTTCGACCTGCCCGAAGAGGCCAAGGCCGCGCGCGACGAATCGCAGGCTGCGGCTCTTGCCGCCAACGATCTTAAGGGCAAGGTCGAAGACCAGTCGGTCTCGGTCATGATTCCAACGGGCCAGTTCATCATGTTCGTGACGGCGATCGTGCTGATGATCGGATTGCGGCACCTGGTTTTGAAGACTGCTACGGGCCGCGCGATGCGCGCGGTGTCGCACGATGTCGACGCGGCCGCTCTCATGGGAGTCAGCGTGAACAAGATCGTCGCGATCACGTTCGTGATCGGCTCGTCTCTCGCGGGTGCGGGAGCGATGATGAACACGACGTTTCTGGGGACTACCCTCAGTCCGTTCCTGGGACTCATGCCTGGCGTAAAGGCGTTCGTGGCGGCGGTTCTGGGTGGAATCGGCAACATTCCTGGCGCGGTCCTCGGCGGCCTGATCATGGGCGTCGCCGAAGGGCTCGTCGTGTGGGCGGGCTACTCGAGCCTTAAGGACGCGATCGCGTTCGTGATCCTGATCGTGATCCTCTTGTTCCGTCCTGGCGGGCTGCTCGGTTCATCGGCGGTGGAGAAGGTATGAAGGCGTGGGGATCACGGATCCTGTCGCTCGCAGTCGCACTCGGGTTCTGCTTTGGGCTCGATGCTGTTTTCGGCGGCATCGGCCAGGAATACGCGACGCGCTTGGCGTTCCTAGCCGGACTGTACGTGATCCTGGCAGTCAGCCTGAACATCATTAATGGGATCTGCGGCCAGTTCTCCATCGGTCACGCGGCGTTCTATCAGATTGGTGCGTTCGTGGCAGGGTACGCGTCACTGACGTTCTTAGAGACTTCCAGCATCAAGCCCTTGTATTGGATTCTTATGATGATCCCGATCGGCGCTGTTGCCGCGGGGATCGTGGGGTTCATCGTCGGGCTGCCTTCTCTCAAGCTGAAGGGCGACTATCTCGCGATCGTCACTCTCGGGTTCGGCGAGATCATCCGAATCATCGCAATCAATGTGAAAGAAGTGGGCGGATCTTACGGCATGCCCGGGATCGTGCCGATCAAGCCGCTGTGGCTCGTGTGGCTCATCGCCGTGATCGCAATCGCCGTCTCGAGGAACCTGCTCAAGAGCGCGCACGGGCTTTCGTTCCTCGCGGTGCGCGAGGACGAAGTGGCAGCCTCGGCGATGGGTGTCAACGTCACGAAGATCAAGGTGACTGCGTTCGTGATCGGTTCGATGTTCGCCGGTGCGGCCGGAGTGCTGTTGGCACACCACGAGGGGATCACAAACGTGGACTATTTCAAGATGGAGATCAGTTTCATCATCTTGACGATGGTCGTGCTCGGCGGGACTGGCTCGATCACGGGCTCGGCGCTGGCGGCCGTGTTCCTGTTCGCGATTCCCGAGCTCTTGCGCGAGATAAAGGATGCGAAAGACCAGCCCCTCTTTGTAACGGGCGCGGCACTCGTGGCTTCGATGATCGCGGTCGTCGTTGTGGTTGCCATCATCAAGCGAATCGTGCTGAGATACCACGGGAGCGTGTGGAGGAAGGTGGGGCTCTATGTGGGGGCGATTGCGGCAGGGTTTGTCGTTCAGTACGCCCTCAGCCTGGGCCTGAGACAGGTGCCTGCCCTCGCGAAGATGAACTTCGAGATCGCGCAGCTCCGCATGGTGATCTTTGCCGGCACGCTGATCATCGTAATGCTGTTGCGTCCGCAGGGGATTCTTGCGCACCACGAGTTTAGTTGGAAGTGGCTGTTCGGACTGTTCAAGCGAAAGAAGGCGACGGAGGCAGCGGCGTGAGCGTGCCCGTGCTCCAGCTCAAGAACGCGACGATCCAGTTCGGCGGCCTGATCGCCGTGAACAACGTCTCGTTCGAGCTCACCAAGGGCGTGCTGTTCGGACTGATCGGCCCGAACGGCGCGGGAAAGACGACGTGCTTCAACCTGATCACGGGCAACTACACGCCGACGGGCGGCGACATCCTGTTCCACGGTCAGCGGATCAACGGTCTGCCGCCGTACAAGATCGCGAAGAAGGGTATCTGTCGCACTTTCCAGAACATCCGCCTTTTTAAGTCCATGAGCGTTTTGGAGAACGTGGTGGTTGGCGGGTTTTTGCGACACCGCACCGGACTGTTCAGCGCGCTGACCTACATGCCGTGGTCGGTCAACGAGACGACGCACCTGAAGAAGGAGGCGATGGAGCTGCTGGACGTGATGGACCTTGCAGACGTCGCGAGCGTTCGCGCCTCCGACCTTCCTTATGGCAAGCAGCGGCGGCTAGAGATCGCGCGCGCGATGGCGACGAAGCCGGACTTGATTTTGTTGGACGAGCCCGCTGCCGGAATGAACCCACTTGAGAAGGAGGACCTACAGCTGACGGTACGGCGTATCCGGGACGACTTCGACAAGACCGTGCTTTTGATCGAGCACGACATGCGGTTTGTGATGGGGCTGTGCGAGACGATCGTGGTTCTCGACCACGGCGAGGAGATCGCGCGAGGCGACGCGGAGCACGTGCGGAACAACCCAAA
>JANWJY010000095.1 GCA_025451715.1 Fimbriimonadaceae bacterium
CGACTGTGCGATCAGCCCTGCGACATCCTTCGGAAAGCAACTCCCGCCCCAGCCGAGCCCTGCCTGTAAGAACTCGGCGCCGATGCGGCGGTCCAGCCCCATGCCCTTTGCGACGTCCTCGACGTCGGCGTCACACAGCTCGCATATCCTCGAGACGGCGTTGATGAAACTGATCTTTGTCGCCAGAAAGCTGTTGCTCGCGTATTTGATGAGTTCAGCGCTGCGCACGTCGGTGATAAAGACTGGGCAGTCAATACCGCGATACAGTTCGCTGAGCGTCTCCGCTGCCTCCCGCTTGCTCGCACCGATGACGATCCGGTCGGGGTGATAAGAGTCCTTGATCGCGGAGCCCTCGCGCAGAAACTCGGGGTTGCTGACGACGTCGAAGAGCGCGTGGTCTGCGCCCTGCGCCCGTATAGTTTCTGCGACCAAGTCGCCGCTGCCGACCGGGACCGTCGACTTGTTGACGATAACGACGTGCCTCGTGATGCTGCGCCCGATCTCTTCCGCGGCGCCGACGACCTGACGCATGTCGGGCTTTCCGTCGGGGCCTTCCGGCGTGCCGACGGCGATGAACACGATGTCGGCGTCCTTCATGCCTTCTGAGATGGTCGTTGCAGTCTTAAAGCGGCCCGTGGCCAGGACCTTTTCGAGGACCTCCTCGAGCCCCGGTTCGTAAATGGGGGACTCGCCGCCTGAAATACGTTTGATCTTGTCATCGTCGCGGTCGATGCAGACGACGTTGTGGCCCATGTCCGCGAGAACGACGCCCGTGGGGAGTCCGACGTATCCTGTGCCGACGACAGCGACGTTCATTGCTTTGGGAATGTACCTTGGGCTAGTTCGTCAGCCTGGCGTGATGAAGGGGATTTCGACCCCGCTAATCGCAAGGAGCGCGGCAACGACGAAGAGGACTACAGCGGCAATGATCTGCCAATCCGTGAGGAGGACGCTCTCGGGCTCTCCGCCTTCGCCCTTAGCAAAAGTGATGAAGAGGTAGCGCAGGATCCCGAACACGACGAAAGGGACAGTCAGGATGAGAGCGGGGAACTGTTGCGCCGTGTTGCTCTCGATGGCATAGATTCCATAGGCGATTGCGGCGACGCTTGCGGAGAAAACGACCATCGCATCGAGCGACTGCACCGAGTATCCGATCAGTGCGGCGCGGGACACGCCGCGGCTCTCGCCCATGAGATTGAACTCGTGCCTCCTCTTTGCGCTCGCGAGCAGGAGGGCGAGCATGCCGGTGCAGAACAGCAGCCAGCCAGAGATCGTGGCCGCAATCGCGACGGCGCCCAGTGCGGCACGGATCACGAAGCCAGAGCTGATCACCATCACGTCGATCACAGGTTGCTTCTTGAACCAGAAGATATAAAGGAGCTGGATTGCGACGTAGACGAACAGACCGACTAAGAAAGACGGATTTACGAAAGCACCGAGGAGGCAGCCGATGAGCAGGCAGGCGAAGGAGACCGCCAAGCCCGTGCCCGTGGTGAGCGCGCCAGAGGCGATCGGGCGACCCTTCTTGGTAGGGTGAGCGCGGTCCTGGTCCGCGTCGAGCACGTCGTTAAGCGCGTAGACCGAGGAGCTGAACATGCAGAGCGCGAAGAATGCGACGATGACGTGCTGGACGTTCAAAGGATCGCCAAACTCGTTCGCAAAGATGATCGCAGCAAAGACGAGGAGGTTCTTGGTCCACTGCCTGACTCGCAGGAGCCTAACGATGGCGGCGGGTTTCACGGGCTGGGGTGATTGTATCACCATGTGTCAAACTTGATCCCGTGTGCGGCATTGCAGGGTACGTTGGTCCTCGAAACGCGGTGGAAGTGGTCCTCGACCAGCTCAAACGGCTGGAGTACCGGGGCTACGACAGCGCAGGCGTGGCCTACCGCAATGGGTCGGCGCTCAAGACGGTCAAGCGGGCAGGGAAGCTGACTGAGCTTTCGGGACTTTTGGGATCGAAGCTGCCCGTCTCGCACCTGGCGATCGCGCATTCTCGTTGGGCGACGCACGGCGCGCCGACGGACCTCAACGCGCACCCTCACTCGGACCAGTCGGGCCGTATCGCTCTGATCCACAACGGGATCATCGAGAACTACCTCGAACTCAAGGAGGAGCTCGTGCGCGAGGGGCACGTGTTCCAGAGCGAGACGGACACAGAAGTCGCGGCGCACGTCATCGGGCGCGAGTACGACTCAGGCGTGGAACTGGACGAGGCCGTACGGCGTGGAGTCCGTCGGATGCGTGGCGCGTATGCGTTCGTCGTCGCGAGCGCTGACGAGCCAGAGAAGATCGTCGCGGTGAGGGCCGCAAGCCCGCTTGTAATCGGTCTCGGGGACGGTGAGACGTTCTTGGCGAGCGACATTCCCGCGCTCTTGCCCTATACGCGCAGAGTGATCGTCTTAGAAGGCGGCCAGGTCGCGGTGCTGACACCCGCTGGCGTTGTGGTGACCGATGTGAACGGCGCGTCGGTCGCGGTGCACCCGTTCGAGGCGGATTGGGACATCGAGTCGGCGGAGAAGGGCGGGTACGAGCACTTCATGCTCAAGGAGATCCATGAGCAGCCGGACGTCGTCCACCAGTGCCTGCTCGGCCGGTTGACCCCCGACAACAGAGTCGTGCTGGACCAAGTCTTTAGCAACCACGTACTGCAGGACATTGACAGGGTCAACATCATCGCCTGCGGTACGGCGTACCACGCCGGCCTGATGGCGAAGTTTATTTTTGAGCGGATGCTGCGGCTACCGACGGACGTTTTCTACTCGAGTGAGTTCCGCTATGGCGACCCCGTGCTCTCGCCTCGGTCTCTGGCAATCTTCGTAAGCCAGAGCGGCGAGACGGCAGACTCGTTGGCGGCCCTGCGGCTCTGCAAAGCCCGGCGGATACGGACCTTGGGGATCGTAAACGTAGTTGGCTCGAGCATCGCGCGCGAGTGTGACCGGGTGCTTTTCACCCAGGCGGGGCCCGAGATATCTGTCGCGAGCACGAAGGCCTACACCGCGCAGGTCCTGACGCTGTTCCTCTTTTCGCTGCACATGGCACAGGTGCGCGAGATGCCGGGCGTACGGATCAAGGAGACCGTCGCAGCGCTTCGAAAATTTGGTGACTACGTGCAGGACGCGATGGCAGGCGAGGACCAGATCAAAGGAGTCGCAGCAAAGTTCAAGGACGCGCGGCTCGTATTCTTCCTGGGTCGGGGTGCCGACGCGAGCCTATCGTTGGAGGGTGCGCTGAAGTTGAAAGAGATCGCGTACATCCCGACGCAGGAGTGCCCGGCGGGCGAGATGAAGCACGGGCCCTTGGCGCTGATCGAACCGGGGATACCGATCGTCTTCGGCGCGACAGATCCGGACGTCAGGGAAAAGCTTGCCAGTAACATCAAGGAGGTGCAGGCCCGCGGTGGACACGCGATCGTCATCACGACGAGCGACGACGTGACGCTCGGGGCGATCACAGACACGCTCATTAAGGTCCCGCAGACCGGCAACACTTACCTTAATGCGCTGTTGACGATCGTTCCGATGCAGCTCTTTGCGTATTACACTGCGAAGGCGCTCGGGTGTGAAATCGACCAGCCTAGGAACCTAGCCAAGTCGGTGACCGTCGAATAGGGACTGGTAACAGTACCGGCTAGCGGATTCAAGCGCGCCTTCGGCCCGTTCCTTGTACTTACTTTGGATGGCCGAGGCGCACTGCCCGTGATAGAATGAACCTAGTTCCGTCGGTGCGCGGCCAATGGGCCGTGGCCCAGGCGGCCTGGATCGGATCGGATGTCGAGCACGAACGTCATTGCAGAACGGAGCGCCGTGGAAGAGACGGTCAGAAGCCACATCGCGCCGAAAGTGATCACGTACAGGAAGCGAAAGCGCCTGTTGGATCTCTTTGGCTCGCTGTTCCTGATCGTCGTTTTCGCCCCCTTGATGCTCGCAATCGCGGCGCTCGTCAAGCTGACGAGCCGAGGTCCGGTGTTCTACTCTGCCAAGCGGGTCGGGCGAATGGGGCGTGAGTTCGACTTTTACAAGTTCCGGTCGATGTACGTCGATGCGAACGAGCGGCTCCAGGAAGTGATGCCGGAAAACGAGAAGGACGGCCCAATTTTCAAGCTCAAGAACGACCCACGCATCACGCGCGTCGGTCGTGTGCTGCGTCACACGAGCATGGACGAGCTGCCGCAGCTCTTCAACGTCTTTCGGGGCGACATGAGCCTGGTGGGCCCCCGGCCCCCGTTGCCGAACGAGGTGGAGAAGTACGACGAGTACGCGATGGAGCGGCTGTCGGTGCGTCCTGGAATGACTTGCTACTGGCAGATCATGGGCAGGAGCAACCTCTCGTTCGAAGAGTGGATGAAGCTCGACCATAAGTATCTGGAGGATATGTCGGTGGTCACCGACTTGAAGATCCTCCTGAAGACGCCGATCGCCGTCCTGAAGGGTGATGGCGCCTACTGACGCGCACCCGCCGGTCGCTCCAAACGCCGACTTCTGCGTCTTTTCTGTGCCGTTTTGGAACCCGTCGTACGAAGAGTTCAAGTCGTGGTGGGATTGGACCCTTGACAACGCTCCACGGGCGCGCCTGCTTGAACTCGCAAACCCTAACACCCTGAACATCGCGTATCGCGATGCGAGATTCATGTCGATTCTGCGGCTCGCCGACGTCAACGTGAACGACGGAGTCGGTGTCAGGATCGCGGGACGGATGCGGGGCGTAGAGACGAAGCACAACTTCGCCGGTACCGACCTCATGCCGCGGCTCTTCGCCGAGGCGCACCGTGAAGTCCGCGTTTTCTTCTTTGGGGCCACGGAGGAGAGCAACGCCCTCGCAGTCGAGAAGATCTTGGCGAAGCACCCCCGGGTCGTCTGCGCTGGCCGAGTCAACGGCTATGTCGATCCTGTTCGAGAGGCGCTGCCCATGATCCGGTCGTCGAACGCAGACGTGCTGATGTGCGCGCTCGGACAACCGAAGCAAGAATTCTTCATGTATGAGAACTTGGATGCGCTGAACGTTCGCGTGGCGGTCACTTGCGGGGGAATGTTCGATTTCTTCTCAGAATCGAAGCCTCGCGCTCCCCTTGCAATGCGCAAGATGGGGATGGAGTGGGTCTACAGACTGGCGATCGAGCCAAAGCGGATGTTCAAGCGCTACGTCCTTGGAAACCCGCTGTTCCTTTGGCGTGCAATGGTGACTCGTGGCAGCGATATCAGGTGCGTCGCAGAATCTTTGGCAGCCCGACGGTCCAGCGAAGCCCAAAGCTGACAAGCGTCGAAACGATCGCGAGCGGAAGAGCCAGGTGCTTCCGGCGTAGCCGCCACATGATGCGCAGACTCTCTGGCGTCTTGTCGCTGGTCATCCGCCACCAGAGCCTCCGGAGCCTTTCACCCATAGACTTCGCGTGGTGCGCGCTCAGGGTGCGGGTGTTTACGACCCCAGTCTTGGGGAGGAGGTCGAGGCGCCACCCAGCCTCGCGGAGCTGCAGCCACAGGTCGTGGTCGCTCGCGTAATGGGGGAAGTTCACGGCGTCGACCTTGAAGTCCCTTGCGACGCTGGAGGGAAACAGCACCCCCTGTCCGCCGGTGAGAACGATCGGGAACGGTTCGGACGGTGCGTCGCCAACGCCGGCCCAAGGACGGATGAGGCGGCCGTAGAGCAGAAATCCCATTGGATCCTGGTGGGAGTAGAGAAGGCTGACTCCCTGTTCGGTCTCGATGTAAGCAGGTGCGCAGGAAACGGTCTTTGGGTGGGTCTGGGCGTGCTCACGGAGGGCTGTCAACGTTCCTGGGAGCGCGTAGGTGTCTGCGTTGGTCAGATAGATGAACTCGTGCTGACGGTCGGTGGCAACTTCAAATCCCTTTGCGATGCAGTGCGTCCAATAGTCCTGATCGTCGACTGCCACAGTCTCGACCAATGCCGAAACGTCCGAGGGAAGCGGCATACCTGCGTTGATTACGAGGATGTGCAGGCCATCGACTTCTTGATTGCGAAGCGACTCGACGACGCGGCGGAGTTCGTCGGGCTCGTTGTAGGTGGGAACGATCGCAAGGATCGACCCAGCGCCGCTCTGCATGCGCTGAAGTCTACTTGAGGGGGTCAGATGGCACATAAACTCTACGGGTTTTTCAGCAGGTAACTACGCGGGGCTCCTGTTCACTCTTGAACCCGAACTCCTAGAGACAGTTAACAGCCCGTGCGATTGCCAGCCCGTGTCTATACGGTCGTCATTGGCACGGTCAGGGTGGAAACGATAACTCAGTGGCGCATTTGAATCTGTTTGACCGTGTTTGGGCTTCCCGGTTGGGTTTCGCCTTTTTCGCTTTCGGGCTCGCTTCCGTTTCTTGGGGCCAAGTCGTGCAGACTCTGTACGTTTCGCCCACGGGCAACGACTCGAACCCCGGTACCCAGACTCTTCCGAAGAAGTCTCCTTACGGTGCGCTCGATGCGGTACGGCTTGCGCGCCAGAACGCATCCAAAGATCAATTCATCATTATCTTTGCTCCGGGCAAGTACATGCTCGACCGAACGGTGAGTATCGGCCGTCCGGAGTCGGGCGACTCCATCGGCAAGCCCACGATTCTGAGGGGGGTTGCCGGTCAAGTGTTCTTCGATGGGTCAGTCAAGGTGACGGGCTGGCAGCTCGTTTCTGGTCCTGCGTCGAACAGGCTCGTCCCGGGCGCCAGGCCGAACGTCTTTCAGGCGGCCCTGCCGATGGTGCAGGGCCCAGGCGGGCCCGAGGTGCTCGATACGGGTGCGATGTCACGTCGCGGGTATCCGTACGAAACGACTCAGACTTGGTCGACGCTCGTGTTCAACGACCTACCGATGAAGATCGCGCGCCATCCGAACACGGGTTGGATGCGCGTCCCGGACGACCACAACGGAGCACCAACTTCGTTCAAGATGACTGACCCCGTTCCATACGGATGGCAGAACACGGGCGACGTTTGGGCACACGGGTTTTTCCGATGGGACTGGGCCGACTCGTTCGAGCGTGTCGCGAGTTTCAACCAGCCAACCCAGACCGTGACACTGGCGACGTCCCCGCTCTACGGCATCGGGCCGACGCAACGTTACTACTTGGTGAACGCTCTGGAGGCGTTGGACGCTCCGGGTGAGTTCTTTATCGACCGAACGACGAGCACAGCTTACTTCTATGTCCCACTTACCGGGTTCACAGATGCGCAGAAGATCGCGAGCCTGAATGCCGGGTCGTTTCTGACCGCGCTCGACGCGGACCTCGTGGAGACCTATGACGCGAGTGACGTCGTGTTCGAACGCATCACGTTTCAGAATGGAAGGCGCGGTGCGGTCGCTGTTCGATTCGGTGCACGGGTCGAGTTCAAGGGCTGCACGTTCCGCAGGTTCAACACTCTCGCCGCGTTCGTCGGCAGCGGGATCGACCACCGGTTCCTCTCTTGCGACTTTTACGATCTCGACGAGGGCGCAATCCAAATCATGGCGGGTGACAGGCCTTCACTGACCCCGGCACGTCACGAAGTGGTGAATTGCTGGTTGCGCGACTATGGCAAGGAGTGCATGAGCTACCGCCCGGGCATTGACATGTGGGGCGTCGGGAACCGCGTGTCCAACTGTAAGATCGAAGACGCTCCACACACGGGGTACATCTTCCACGGAAACGATCTCACAATCGAGTTCACGGACTTTGCGCGGCTTTGCAAAGAGACGAACGACTCCGGAGCGGTCCTGATCGGTCGCAACCCCACGTTCCAAGGGAACAAGGTCCACTACAACCGGTTCAGCGACATCAAGTCTTATCAGATTGGCACCCACTCCAATTTCACCGTCGGAGTGTTCCTCGACGACATGTCGAGCGGGACGGAGGTCGCCATGAACCTCTTCTACGACGTCCAGATCGGGATCCTCATTGGTGGTGGGCGAGACAACAAGGTGGACAACAACTTCTTCTTCGACACGCCGAAGGCCATTCAAATGGACGGGCGCGGCCTGTCGTGGGCATGGAACTTCTGGGAGGAGTGGGGCGTGGACGACATGTTGGCCGCAGTGCCGTACAAGTCGACGCTCTGGCGGACGCGCTATCCGCAGCTCTACAACATCGTCAATGACGATCCAGAGACGCCCAAGCGGAACGACCTGACGCGCAGCGTGCACGTCGGCGACACCAGCTGGATGACTCTGTACGATGACATTGTTCCAGTCACGAACAGGCGCAGAGAGTACAGCCTGTATTCGTACTTCAATTCGGTGACAACGGGGAACCCCGGGTTCTTGGACATGGCGAACGAGAACTATCAGTTCGGCCCGATGTCAAGGCTGGCGTGGATGAAGGTCAAGCCGATCTACCCAGACCAGATCGGTCTGTACACCGACACTTACAGAACCTGGCTGCCATAGCGAGGCTATTCGCGGTACCTAGGGCGTTTTGCCAGCACACGATAGAGCGACGCTGCACCCGTGCGCGTGAACACCAGCGAAGGGTTCTTGGAAAGGGTCTGCATGACTTCTTCGCGCGCCTCCTTCCACTTTGAGTCCTGTAGCAGTGCGACGCTTTGCGTCAGCGAATAGATGGCGTCAAAGCGCGACAACTGCCGATCAAGCTTTGCCGACTGAGAAGGCGTGAGGCTGCTACGGTACTTCTCGCGCAACATCGACCGCTCTGCGATGAAGTTCTTCGCTAAGGCGACGCTTTTACTCGCGTCGTGCAACCGATACGCGGAGAGGGGCCGGTCGACGAAGTGCAGTTTCTCGCCACCCATCACAAACCTGACCCAATACTCGTAGTCCAGAGCGTAGTGGAACGCTTCGTCCAGCCCGCCAAAGCGCTCGTAGAGCGACCTCCGCCAGAAGGTCGAAGGCTGGGCGATCGGGCAATAGACCATCCACTCGATGGCGTCCTTTGGCAGCTCGTAATAGCCGCCGAGCTCGTGGAGCCCCTCCCCAAACTTTAGGCTCGGCCCAGAGATCCACGACCAGTCGCTGTGCGTGTTGAAGGCGAAAGCCACTGCGTTGAGAGCTCCAGGAAGGAGCACGTCGTCGCTGTTGAGCCAGCAAAGCACCTCCCCAGTGGCCCTCTCAAAGCCCTTGTTGATCGCGTGGGACTGTCCTCGGTCGGGTTGGCTCTCCCAATAGGCAATGTGTTGCTCGAACTCGCGGATGACCTCGACGCTGTCGTCCTTGCTGCCTCCGTCCATGACGATGACCTCGAGGTCTGGGTAGCGCTGGTCGACGAGCGATGCCAGTGTTTCTCTCAGGTACGCGCCTTGGTTGAACGATGGCGTGACCACGCTGATCTTGGGGAACCGCTCGATTCTAAAGCGCATAGCCTGACCGGCATTGTGGCCGACGCCGAGTTTCCGGCACAAATCGTGCCCAGAAGTGGTTGAAGAATCCGGATCGGCCCTCGCCCGATTGTGGAGCCGAGGTCAGGTTCAACCAGGCTCACCACGAGTATAATCGTAGGTGACCGGGTCTCCAGCCGCAAGGCTGCTTGGGGAAATCGTTATGTATAAGGTCCACGTCAGACGAACGATCATTTTTGCGGTGCTCGGCCTTTTGGTCGGTCTCGCCGTCGTGTTTTTCAGCAAGCCGATCTATGAGGCTCGCGTCGAGATGCTGCTCGGCTCTAACTTCTCAGGTCGCGGCCCGAGCATGATGTTCGACGAAGAAGTCAAGAAGATCATGGACCGTAACGCCCCCCAGGGTGTTCAGACGGAGCGGCAGCTCCTGAACAGTGAGACGGTCTTCTACCAGGCGCTTGCGGCCGAGGCGCCGAACATGCTCGAGGACTGGGAAAAGTTCTATCTGATGTACAACGTCATCACGGCTCGAACCCCCAACCAGGACGAGCAGGGCGCCGGCGTCGCCCAAGTGCGTGTCCGCGCGTATGACAGGCAGGACGCGATCGACGTCGCGAACGGCGTTGCAGAGGCCTACGACGCGACACGACAAAAGGCGAGCAAGGACTCAATAGCACAAGCGATCGAGTATCTGCAAACGCAGATCAAGGCGACGGAGCTCGACCTCAACGCATCGGAGGCAGAGTACGAGGCATACAAGAAGGACCAAGGCATCGCGGACCTTACCCGCAGGATGACGACGGAGGAGGATCGCAGGAGCGACTACGAGGGCGCGATCCAAGCGGCAAAGGCGGAGTTGGAGGGCCTTGACGAGATTATCCTTGAAGTCACTAAGCTCATGGCGCAGACGCCGCCAACGATCACCGATTCGAGCTCTGAAGTCCGGCACCCGATGATCGACCGGCTCGAGAACGAGGTCCAGTCGCTCGAGGCCCAAAAGGCCACGATGCTTGAGCTGTACACCGAGTCGAACCCCAAGATGAAGCTGATTATTGAGGCGCTGGAGAACGCGAAGTCGCGGCTGGCGCTAGTCAGGGCCAACCCGACCGCAGGCGGATACTCGAGCGACCGAAGAAATCCCGTGCTCAGTCAGCTTGAGACGACGCTCGCTGGCTCCAAGACGAGGCGCTCCGAACTCTTGGGCAAACTCGACGCGTTGCAGTCGACTCTCGACCTCCAGGTCATAAAACTCGCAAGTACGCCCGAGATGGAAATCGACCTGACCCAGCTCCAACGCGACCGGATCATCTATGACGAAAAGTACCGAAGGCTAAAGTCGCAGTTGGAAGAGCTGCTGAACCGGCGCGAGACCGGAACTCCGTACGCCGTCGTCCTCGGCGAACTGGGTGCGACGGCAAGCGAGCAACCTGTTGCCCCAGAGCCGGTCAAGCTCTCGTTCATCGGATTCATCGCTGGAGCGTGTATTGGCCTCGTGTTCAGCTTTGCGCTCGAGTCACTTCGGCCACGCGTCTATACGTCGGGACAGCTTGCCGACCTAACGGGACTTCCTGTTGTCGCGAGCATCCCATCGCTTCCTGGACTAACGAGGACCAAGGCCGTGGAGAGCTTGGCAAAGCCTGGGGGGCGTGTGATGGAGAGCTTTAGAAACATGGCCTACACCTACCTTGCGTCAGGTGCGGGCGGCGGGCAGACGGTCATGTTCACAGGCATCGGTGCGGCAGGCAGCAGCTCGATCGGTGCAGCGCAGTTTGCGGTCGCGCTCGCCCAGGCCGGTACCAAGGTCGTGCTGGTCGATGCGGAGCGGACACGCCAGGTCATCACGAACGGGTTTGATGCGACCGACAAGAAGGGTCTCACAAACGCTCTTCGTGACCGCATGGACGCCAGCGAGATGCTCTTAGACACGGTTCACGACAACCTCCGGCTGCTTCCGATCGGAACGGTGCCAGAGGCGCTCATTTCAGAGGCGGGACCAGACCGGGTCGAATCCATTCTCGCGTCTCTACGGCAGCGCGCGCAGATCATCGTGATCGCGATCGCACCGACGGACATCGTCGCAGACGCGGCAGCGTTCGCGGCGAAGGTCGACGAGGTCTGCTTGAGCGTTTCGGCAAGGTCGAACGAGTACGGCAGCGTTCCAATCGCTTACGACATACTCGACAAGGCTGGCGCTAAGTCTATCAAGCTGATTCTGACCGACACGGGCAGGGACGGCGAGCCGTTCTCATCTCCGACGTCGATCCAGAGGGCCGTCTAACTCGGAGAACGCCTTGGCGCTCACCGCATCGGTCGTGATTCCGGCGTTCAACGCATCGGGCACGATCGTGCGCGCCATAAGGTCTGCGCTTGAGCAGTCCATTGCTCCATGCGAAGTCGTCGTGGGTTGCGACGGTTGCACCGACGACACAGCGACATTGGCGCGAGGCGCTGGTGCGACCGCGCTGGAACTCTCGAAGGCAAATGGTTCGGTCGCACGGAACTCGGCAGTGCGGCATACGAGGGGAGACGTCGTGTTCTTCTTGGACGCGGACGATTGGTGGCAGCCAGGGAAGATCGAGTCGCACCTTTCCGTCTGGTCGCGCCATAGCCCAAGCTTTGTGATCGACCGATCGACTCCGGTGCTTCCCGACGGAGGGAGGGCCCACTGGATGGGCGGATTGGAGCGCGAGGGCGACGCAGAATGGACCGAGTTCCTTTCCTACCGGGCCTGGGCGAGCGGGTCTAGCTTCTCTGTGAGCCGCACGAACTTCGATGCGGTCGGCGGGTTTTGCGAACAACTCAACAAGTTTCAAGACGTTGATTTTTGGGTCCGATGTGCGCACGAACTTGGCGCGGCTTATACGCTGTTGAATTCGCACACGAACTACAGCGTTACAGCGGGGCCGTCGGTCAGCAAGGTAACCACACAGGTGGAGGAGAACCTCTCCCGACTCTTCGACGGGTGGCCGTTCGCGACTCCTGAACAAAGGGCCGCATTCTCCTCACACGCGTACTTGACGGCGGCCGAGGTGACCCCGTGGCCAAAGAGCGTCGACTTGTTCAACAAGGCGCACTGGCCGGTATCGAAGCCGTTTTTCTGGAAGAGCCTGTACCAGAGCCTCAGGAGGTCGGCATGACTCATATCCCGTTCGGCAGGGCTCACGCGCAGGGGCGGAGCACGTCTCAACGTATGCGCGAGAAACTGCAAGATACGGCTGTCGCGCGTCCACTCGTAGCGTGGGGCATCGGCAACATCCTGCTTGCGATTCTTCAGATGTTCCTCAGCCCAGTCGGGATTGCGATCGGTGTAAACATCGGCGACCTGAACAAGTACTTCATGCTCAGCCTTGGTGGATGGATCGCCGTCGCGCTGTTGCGAAGGGCCGCGCCACTGAAGATCCCCGTTTCGATGTTTTTCCTGATCTTGGTGCAAGTCTGGTTCACAGTCTCGACGTTTGTCGCCCAAGTCCAGATGGGGAGACACATCGAGTTCATCGCGCCTGACTACAGCCTGGTCGTTTTCCTTCTTTGCTTCCTTCAAGGGGCGATGCTCGTGTCGATCGCGCCTCACCTTCGCATAGTCATGGCTAGGGGGCTGATCACCCTGTGCATGGTATCGGCGGTGGTGGCGATTCTCCAGTTCCTCAACGTTGGCCCTGCGATTGCATTCGCGAACATCATGGTCGGGATGGAGGACATTACCAACTGGGCGGGCCAGGGTGGTGTGCGCGCCGTGGGAATCTTCCCCGGCGTCATCCTCCCGGTCCACTACAACCTGATTGCAATCGGGATCATCGCCGGCGCGCTTTTCTACCGCAAGCTGAACGCTGCGGAAATCACACTCATCGTCGTCCTGATCGGTGTGATGCTGATGTCACAGGTCAGGAACGCAACGGTCTTGATGGCGCTGGTGCTGCTGCCGTTGATCGTGCTCTTTGTGAAGCGGCATCGCTACGGCTCCTTGCCTTACGTCGTCGCGGCTGTGGTGGTTCTGCTCATCATGGTGTTCTCTGGTGGAGACAGGTTCCAGTATCTGTTCTCCGGCGACACCTCCACGTTCGACTACCGCCGCGAAGTGCTCTGGCCACAGGCGTACAACATTTTGGAGAACCGCCCGTGGTTCGGAATCGGAGTCGAGCCAGCGCTCGCTGGGTTCCCAACCATTTCTTCAGACCGTTGGACCGATGCGATCATCTTGGACAACGGGTACTTGGTAACGGTCTCGTTTGGAGGAATTCCCGCGCTCACATTTATGGTCCTGGCGATCGTGACCTCGATAATCGGATCTGTCATGCTCGTTCTTCGCAAGACGGAAGACCGGTGGGAGAAGGGGTATGCCGTCGCCGCTTTCGCGATCGCGCTCGCGTTCGGCTACGGAATGCTCTTCGGAAACATGATCACGAACATTTCTCTGGGAATGCTCTACTTCATCATCGCGGGCATGGCGATGCCGGTGGTCCGAGACGAGTCGATGTCCGATTCCCGCGCTCTCGGCAAGCGAATCCTCAATCCTGCCGGTGGCAGCATATTAGTGAGATCCAGACGAACTAGGCTTGGACCGGTTGCGCCGCTCCGTCCACTCGAAAACACGGATCCCGGCGCCGATGGATAGGGTCGCGTATTTGATCCTGGCGCACCAGGACCCAACACACCTTTGGAGGCTCATCCGATCGCTAGACCACCGGGCCGACTTCTTTGTGCACCTCGATAGAAAGATCGACGATGCGCAGTTTGTCGGTCGCAGATCGCCTGGAAACGTCCGCTTCATAGAGAGGCGGATTGCTGTGACTTGGGCCGGGTTTTCGATGGTCTCTGCAATCCTCGCCCTAGTCGACGAGGCGCTCGGTGCGGGGAACGAGTACTCCCACCTTGTGCTGTTGTCCGGGGCGGACTATCCGATCAAGCCCGCAAGCGCCATAGTCGAGCACCTGGCGTCCAACCGGTCTCACGAGTTCATCAAGTACATCGACATGCGCAACAGCCCCGACCATTACATGCGGCAGATCGAGTTGAGGCACTTTAGAGATCCGCTCATCGCAGGCACAGGAAGTGCAGTCAAGCTCGTCGACAGGTGCCTGCGCAAGATCGGAAACATGGCTGAGCTATCGAACCAGTGGAGCGAAGACTGCGTGCCCTACTTCGGCTCCACGTGGTGGGCATTGACGCCCGCTTGCTGCGAACATGTAATGTCCGTCGTCAAAAGTGACAAGCGCTACGTCGAAATGAACAGGAACACCTTCGCGCCGGACGAGCACTTCTTCCACACGATCGTTGGGAACTCGGAGTTCCGTGAGCGTTCGGACGGTGTGCAAGAATACTTGGGCGTTGGGACCGTCAACTTGGCCAACCTTCACCTGATTGATCCTTCGCTCGCGAAGTGGTTTACAGTCGAAGACCGCGAAGAGGTCGCAAGTTCCGACCGATACTTTCTTAGGAAAGTGAAGACCGACGTCAGCACGGGCCTTCTGGACTTTATCGATGCGGAGCTGCTCAGAGCATGACAAGTGCGGTATTGCGGGTATCGTTCCCTCGGTGTCGAGGGGCCAGGTAGCGAGCTATGGGTGACACTGCGATCCTGACCGTGGCGAGCGGAAAGCCAAAGTACCTGACGATGGCCAAGGCGCTTGCGCTCACGCTCGATATGCACTTCGTAGACGTGCCGCGAGTCATCGTGGCCGACACCGACGACCCCGAGATCCATAAGCTCTACGACGTCGTGCTGCCGACGAGCGAGAAGTACCCCTACTGGTTTGGTGAGCTGTGTGCGCTCGAAATGACCATGTTCGACCGGATCCTGTTCCTTGACGCCGACTGCCTGGTCGTGCGGAACATCGAGCCGATCTTAGAAAAGCTGAAGGGGCACGACTTTGCAGCGCAGGGACTCTGGTCGACCGGACGGGAGTGGTATGGCGACTTTGCGGGTGCGATCAAGCGGCGAGGGCTGGAAAAGGCACCGATCCTCAACAGCGGTTTCCTCTATTACGAGCGGACCGAAAAGGCGCAGCAATTGATCGAGAAGATCATGGAGCT
This sequence comes from Fimbriimonadaceae bacterium, assembly GCA_025451715.1. Taxonomy (GTDB): domain Bacteria; phylum Armatimonadota; class Fimbriimonadia; order Fimbriimonadales; family Fimbriimonadaceae; genus JADFMN01. The sequence continues at coordinate 15,297 of JANWJY010000095.1, forward strand.
CGCGAAGGACTACGACTCACTCGGACTGAAGAGGAACCGCGGCCAGGCCGTCGATGAGACGTGTATCAGTTTTGCGATGGCCGAGACTGGGATCGGGACGATGATGTCGGACAGTGAGCAGTTCTCGTTCACGCCGTGGCGTCAGATGAGCCGTATGCACTTCGATGTGCTGAAGGGCGAGTACTCGTTCGTAAAGTGGCTAGACGGCCCCAAAGTCATCAAGCCGTACATTTATCACTCGGCCCACGGCGACTGGGACATGAGCTATTGGAGGGCGGTCAAGCAAGTCATGCACGTCGGTCGGGCGCAACTGGGCCGCACAGCGAAGCACGAGGACAGGACGATGTGGCTTCGCAGGCTCCGCAAGGTGATTACAAAGCTGCGCTATCCGCGTCCTGACAAGTGGTAGTGAGGCCAACATCAGCAAGACCCGCCACACCGTCTATCTGAGCGCCGCGCGGGTGTTGGGCATCGGTGTGCAACTCGTGAGCGTTCCGATCGTCTGGGACGTGCTCGGGGCGGCGGGGTTCGGCGCGTGCGTGTTCCTTCTCGCACTGGGCCGCTGGGTCGGACTGATCGATATAGGTTTCCACGACGGGACGCAGAGGCAGTTGACGCAGGCGTTCGACGCAAATGACGATGGCCGTGGGTTCTCCATCTGGCACACGTTTCGAAGCCTTCTGTTCTTCCACGCGTCTGTCGGGTTCCTGCTGTTCCTGATGCTCAGCCAGGTCCCCTACATCGCGCACCTTGTGGGCGGGACACACAACTGGCCGCTCTTTGTGGCGGCGGGTGCGACGTTCGCCGGCCAATACTTGTTCTTCGGCGCGTCGATCTATTTCAATTCGCGGCGTCACTTCGGTTACTTGGCGATCTCGAACGGGTCTCAGATCCTTTTGAGTGCGATTCTCGCGCTCTTGCTCACGCTCTGGCTTCGCCGACCCGAAGCGTATCTGGCAGGATTTGCTGTCGGGAACGGGCTAGTCGCACTCTACAACTTCGGCACGGCCAGTCGACAGGCGAAGGGTGTTCCCGGCGTCAGTTCGTTCGACCGCGAGGCGTTCCAGTACAGTCTGCGGTTCGGGCGCAAGCTTTATCTCACACGCGTTGCGACCGTCGTGACATCCACGTTCGACAGGATCCTTGTCACGAAGGCACTCGGCCTCACCAGCGTGACCCACTACAATTCCGCGGCGCGCATCCCTGAGGCCGGGCAAGAAATCCTGCCCGTGAACCAGACAATTCTGCCCGACCTCACTAAGGCGCACTCGGAAGGCAAAGCGGAGTTTGCCAGCGTGGTCGAGAAGAACACGCTTACAGTGTTGTCCGTCGCGTGCGGAGCCATATTGATCCCTTGTGCGTTCTCGCAACCGATCCTGAAGCTCTGGCTTGGCGACAAGTACGTGCCGGAGATGGCGTGGGTCATGCTGCTCCTCGGCGCATACGCAGCGTTGCAAGTGTTCTACAGCAGCCTAGCGCTCTCGATGATCGCGCACGATTCGCCTCAGCGCGTCCTTCCGTTCACTTTGTACAACGCCATCGCGCTGCTTGCCCTCGCTTATCCAGCGGCTGTCGCATACGGAATCATCGGCGTCGCCGGACTGAGGCTGGCGATCAATGTCTTACAGTTCGGCCCGATCGTTGCCTTCACCCGGAATACGGTCGTTCCTGAGATCAAAGTGGGGGCTTGGCTCGGAAGACTGGCAGGGACATTCCTGCTTGCCGGAGTGTTCGCGCTCGGCGCCGTCGAGACATGGAACCGCGTTCCCGACTGGATGGTGCTTGCGCTCATCCCTGTGTTCTCGCTTGGCTTCCTCGTCGTGTGCCACGCGACGAGACTTACGCCGCTCCCAGACAGCGTCATGCGACGATTGAACAAACTGGCAA
>JANWJY010000096.1 GCA_025451715.1 Fimbriimonadaceae bacterium
ATCGAGACCGCTGGAGAGAGTCCGTCGATGTGGTCGACGTCCGGCTTGTCCATCTGGCCGAGGAACTGCCGCGCATACGCCGAAAGAGACTCGACATACCTCCGCTGTCCCTCGGCGTAGATCGTGTCGAACGCAAGCGAAGACTTGCCGCTGCCGCTCAGGCCGGTGATCACGACCAGCTTGTCCCGCGGGATCTCCACGGTCACGTTCTTCAGGTTGTTCTCGCGCGCACCGACGACGACGATCTTGTCCTGAGCCATCTGTGTCCTGGATTCTACCTAGAATAATGGTAGACATTTGTTTCTGGCGCGTCAAACGGGCCGAGTTTCCACTAACATAGAGCCATGAAGCGCCTTGCTCTCTTCGTTCTCGCCGTCGCAGCCCTCACCGGTTGCGCCGAAAAGCCAGAACCCATGGCCGATCCTCCGGCAGGCGAACAGCAGCAGGCGCAGGCACCAGCTCCGGGCGGAGGAAGCGACGGCATAGGGATCGTTTCTCCGGCGGTTGGGGGAATCTCGCCGGTCGTCGGTTCGGACAGCGTCGCAGGCAGCGGGGCTGGAGGGGTTGGCAACGCCGCAAAAGACCAGGCCAGGCGGATCGGCGGCGGACAGAGCCAAGGGAGCTTGGGCAATGCGACCGCCGGCGACGAAGGCGGCTATCAAGGGGTTGGGGCGGATAACGGGACTTGAACCCGTGACCTCCTGAGTCACAGTCAGGCACTCTAACCAGCTGAGCTATACCCGCCGCAGAGCCCCGATTATGGCCGACATCCTGCATACTGTGTGCAGAGGCCGACCGAACGGCCCGACAAGGAATGTCGAACCTGATCCATCTGCCGGGAGTCGCGGGAGCGGACGAGGCGGGGCGTGGGCCGCTCGCCGGACCGGTCGTCGTTGCGGCGGTCGTGCTTCCCGAGGGTTTCGACGTCAAGGGGCTGAACGATTCCAAGAAGCTGACCCCGGCAAAGCGCGAGCAACAGGCCGCGAGGATCAAGCAGGGCGCCGTCTATTGCCTAGAGGTCGTAGACGTCGAGGTGATCGATCGCCGCAACATTTTGCGTGCGTCTCTGGACGCCATGGCACGGGTTCTTGAACTTCTAAAGTTTACGCGGGCGCTCATCGACGGCGACCGACTGCCGCCGACCTCGCGACCCGTCGAGGCTGTCGTCAAGGGCGACGGGAAGTACGCGTGCATCGCCGCCGCTTCGATCATCGCAAAGACCGAGCGCGACGCAATGATGCGCGAGTACGCGCTTGAGTACCCGGAGTACGGCTTCGACGTCAACTTCGGCTACGGTACCGCCGACCACATCGCCGCGATCCGCGAGCACGGGCCCTGCGCGATCCACCGCCGAACCTTTTATCCCGTCTCCGACATGGTGAACCAGCCGTGCCTAACCTTCGACGACTAGGGGCAGATGCCGAGGATGCGGCCGCAGAGTATCTGCTCGCTCTCGGATACACGATCGTGACGCGGCGCTTCAAGTCACGGCGCGGGGAGATCGACATCATTGCTTATGACGGCGAGACGCTGGTGTTCGTCGAGGTGAAGTCGACGCGCGATCCTCGCACGAACCCAGTGGAACAGGTCGACAACAAAAAGGTCGCGCACTTTTCCGATGCCGCAGTCGAGTACACGCAGAAGGCGGGCGTCCCCGACGCCGTTTGCCGCTATGACATCGTCGCCGTCACGCCAAAGGGAATCGTGCACCACAAGGCAGCGTTCAGGGCTGGGGACTAGACTCTTCCGACAAGTACCGCCGATAGTCCATTCCGATCAGCCCCCGAAGGGCCGCGATTCGCTCGTGCGTCGGTGGGTGCGTGCTGAATATCCCGCGCGCCTCAAGCGCCTGGAACGGGTTGATGATGTACATGTGCTCAGTCGCCTTGTTCGCCGCCTCCATCTTGATCCCAGATCCGGCGATCTTCTCAAGAGCGCGCGCAAGCCCGTCCGGGTTGCGCGTAAACTGCGCGGCGCTCGCGTCGGCCATGAACTCGCGACGGCGGCTGACCGCAAGCTCTAACAGTTTCGCGAACAATGGCGCAAGCACAGCAAGCGCGATAGCGATCACGAAGAACACGACTGCCGCCTGGTTTCCGTCGCGGCTCCGACCGCGGCCGCCGCCGTACCACTGCGAACGCAAGAAGAAGTGCGCGAGCATCGGGATCAGGCCGACCACGATCGCGAGCGTCGTCATCAGCTTGATGTCGTTGTTCCGGATGTGACCGACCTCGTGCGCAATCACGCCCTGCAGCTCTTCCCTGTCCAACTTCTCGAGGAGCCCAGTCGTCACCGCGACGATCCCGCGCTTAGGCCCGCGTCCCGTCGCGAAAGCGTTCGGCGAAGGGTCGTCGATGATGTACACGTGCGGCGTCGGGATTCCGGCAGCGATCGCCATCTCCTCGGTCACGTTGTTCACGAGCTGGACCTCGCGCGGCGTCGCCTCGCGAGCATTGTTCATCTTGAGGACGATCCCGTCGCCCGCGTTCCAAGCGATCAGCGCGACGACGATCCCGACTACCGCAGAGCCGGCGGAACCAATGAGGAACATGTCAGGCGCGTAGTAGCCGGTGATCGCCCCGCCCAGCGCGGCCAACAGCAGCACCACGAAGAACACGTAGAACAGGCTCAGGCGGTTGTTCGCCTTGATCTGGTCGTGAAACGAGCGGCGCATCTGTAACTGTTATGCGAGTCCGAGCCGCGGCCCGTTGCGGTCGTCCCGCATCTTGTCCCGCTTCTTGCTCTCGTACATTTTGATGTCCGCCCTCGCAAACACGGTATCCGCGCCGTCCGCGCTGTGGGCGAGCCCGACAGACCCCCACAGGCGCAGTCGCTTGCCACCAGCCTCGAACTCGAAGTCCAAGTTCTCGCTGAACCGCCTCGCGGCCCTTTCTGCGGCTGCCCTGTTCGCGTTTGTAAGAACCACCGCGAACTCGTCGCCGCCGATCCTCGCGACGAAGTCTGCATCGCGCGTCAGCTCGTCGAGCCTCTTGCCGAAAGCCTTGATCGCCGCATCACCGACTTCGTGTCCAAATGCGTCGTTGATCGGCTTGAAGTCGTTCAGGTCAATGAGCATCACGGCAAACGGCTCCTTGGTCGCGCCGCTCACGGCGCTCTCCAGGACGATGTCGAACGCGCGCCGGTTGGGAAGCCCGGTGAGCGGGTCCTCTCCGGCCATGCGCGCCATCTTTTGGATCTCCTGCACGAGCCGGTTTTCGATCGCGCGGCTCGCAGTCACGTCTGTCACGACCTGAAGCGCGCCAAGCGGCACTCCGCCCGGCTGCCTGAGCACTCGCGACGACACGACCGCCGCACGGGAGATCCCGGTCAACGTCTTGAACTCGGCCTCGAACGTCTCGTCGCGCACCATGTCGACCTGGTTGACGAGGAACTCGCTGACGTTGCGGCCGACGAGCTGCTCGATCGGCGCCTCCAGCCACGTGCAGGCAGCCGTGTTCGCCTCGATGACCTTTCCGGCCGAATCGAGCCGCCACACCGCCTGCCGCATCTGCTCGACCAGGAACTCGTATTCGGAGACGATCTGGTCGGCTAAATGAGACGGGGCGTGCACACGGAATCCATCACGTCCCTTCACTACCCATATACGAATTGGGACGGACGTCCGGTTCTAACCAGCCTGGAATGGCCTAGTGCATGTACCTGGCAAGTCCCAGCCCCTGAGTCCCAATCCGGGCTCGAGGATCTCTCTGCTCTTAGTGGACGCTTGTGCCTTCCGGTGCTTCCTTGTCCGGCTCGAGGAGGATCGCCTGCCCGACCGCGTCGTCGGCCGCCAGCACCATCCCCTGGCTCTCGTGGCCCATCATCTTGCGCGGCTTGAGGTTCGCGACCACGACTACCTGGCGGCCGATCAAGTCCTCCGCTGAGTACTTCTGCTTGATCCCCGCCAGGATCTGCCGCTTTTCATCGCCGACCTTCACCTGCAGCTTCATCAGCTTGTCGCTGCCCTCCACCGGCTCGGCCTCCATGATCCGCGCGACGCGCAGCTCCACCTTCATGAAGTCTGCAAACTCGATGAACTCGCTCTTCTTCTCTTCTGTCTGCACTTTCTTCTTCTCCTGGGATTGTGGTGCGGACGTCCCCGTCTGCACCTTTGCTTCCAACCTCGGGAACATCGGAACGGGCTGCCCGACCTTCGTCCCCGCGGGCAAAGATGACTCTTCACCAATCGACTTCCAATCACTCAGCGGTGTCAGTCCAAGCTGTATCGCGATCGCGTCCGCCGTCGAGGGCACGAACGGCCTCACCATTCCCTCCGCCGACCGCAGCAGGAACAATATCGAGCGCACGACCTCCGCCAGCGACGCGTCGCCGCTCTTCGCGAGCGCCCACGGCGCCTTCTCGTCCACGTACTTGTTCAAAAACCGCGCAGCGTCCACCGCAGCGTCGAGCGCGTCGTTGAGTTGGTGCGTCTTCATCGCCTCCTCAAACCGCGCCTTGCACGCCGCCACGCTGGCAGTTGCAGCAGAGTCGCACGCACCGTCGGGAACGACGCCATCGACGAACTTGTGCGCCATCGTCAAAGTCCGGTTCAGCGCGTTGCCGAGGTCGTTCGCGAGGTCCGCGTTGTAGATCCGCTCGATCTCGGACATCGTGAAGTTCGTGTCGTTATCGTAAGGAAGCGCCTTCACGAGGCAGTAACGCAGCACGTCCACGGCAAGCTCATGTGTACACCCCGCCTCCTCAAACCGCTTCACCACGTCGACGTGGGAAACCACGTTCCCCTTCGACTTGCTCATCTTCGACTCGTTGAAAGTAAACCACCCGTGCGCGATCACGGTCTTCGGCAGCGGCAGTCCCGCACCCATCAACATCGCCGGCCACAGCGTCGCGTGGAACCGCGTGAAGATCTCCTTCGCCATCCAGTGCACGTCGGCGGGCCACAGCTTCTCCCAACCGGCAGCCGGCCATCCCGTCGCCGCCAGATAGTTGATCAGCGCGTCGAACCACACGTAGATGACCTTCCCCTCGTCGCCCGGGACCGGAATCCCCCACCCGGGGTTCGAGCGCGACACGCAAAGGTCGCGCAGGCCCTGCTTGACGAAAGACAGGACCTCGTTGCGCCGGCCCTCCGGCAGCAGCAACAGCTCGCCCGACTCGATCTTCTCGAGCAGCGGCTTTTCAAACGCCGAAAGCCGGAAGAACCAGTTCTCCTCCTCGACCCACCGGACCTCGTTGCCGTCCGGGCTCTTCCCGTCGACGAGGTCCGCCTCGCGCACGAACGTCTCAGCGCTCACGTCGTACCACCCCTCGTACTTGTCGAGATAGATGTGGCCGTTATCTTTGAGGACCGTGAAGAGCGCCTGCGACGCCTCTCTGTGCCGCGCGCTCGTCGTGCGGAAGAACACGTCGTACCCGATGTTGAGCGAGTCGAACGCGTCGGACCAGATCGCGCTGATGCGGTCGACGAACTGTTGCGGGGTCTCCCCGGCCTGCTCGGCGGCCTCCATCACCTTCAGCCCGTTCTCGTCCGTGCCGGTGAGGAAGAAAGCGTCCTCGCCTTTCATCACGTGCCACCGTTTCGTGGCGTCGCACACCATCGTCGTCAGCGCGTGCCCGACGTGGGGCACCGAGTTGACGTAATAGATCGGTGTCGTGATGTAGAACCGCTTGGCCATCCAGGGCAGATGATACCGGCGCGGGTTGTGGTGCGGGTCTCCAGACCTGCGCTACTGCACGATTGCAAGCGTAAACCCGTCGTACCCCTTCGCCCCGACCGTCTGAACCGTGGTTGCAGTAACGTTCAGATAGCTGGGCAACGAGTCGTTGAACCGCCGGACCCCCTTCACCATCGTGCTCTCGCTCGACGC
>JANWJY010000097.1 GCA_025451715.1 Fimbriimonadaceae bacterium
GTGCCGCGCACGTCTTGTGCGATTTCACGCCGTCCGGGCTCACTCCGAAAACTGTGACGGCCCCGAACCGGGGAAGGGAGTCATTGAACTCCTTGGCCTCTGCGGTTCATCCGCTCGTGTTGTCTTTCGGATAGCAGAACACGACATATCGCGAACCCAGGAGCGATGCGCGCGTCCAGACACGTTCGTCCTGGTCGGAGAGTTCGAAGGGAGGAATCTCTGTCGCCATAACTACTCCGGAGTCGAGGCGCCCTGCGCCGCATCGACGAGCATCGCCTGCATCAGATCAACGCGCAGCACGATGCCGCTGAGCCGTTGAGACTCCACGACAGGCAGGATCGTGAGCCCTGAATTCAACATGAGGTGCAGCGCGTCGCTCACTTCCATGTCCGGTCCCGCGGTGGTCGGGTCTGACGAACCAAAGAGGTAAGCCGGCTCTGCTGAAAGCGAAGTGAGGTTGCCGCGCTGCTGCACGGCCTGGCACACGTCTCCCTCGGTCAGCACGGCGATTGGTAGGTGGTCGTCGTCGACCACGACGAGGGCAGGGAACTGGTAGACGTCCATCTTGTCGACGGCGTCGCGGAGCGTGCTCTTGCGGTTGAGCGACGGGATATGAGCGTGCACGACCTCACGAAGGGTCATGCGACCGATTGTATCCGTTCGAACCTACCAATAGGGGGGAAGCGTGACGCTGTCCTTGTTCCGCTGGTCCGAAGTGACCCAGTTGAACTCGACCGACTCCCACTTTCCGTTCACCCTTTCGAGGTTGATCGCCATCACCGAGCGCTCGTCCCCGCCCCAATAGCTGACCTCTTTGCTGACCGCGATCACGCGAGCCTTGTCGTCCTTGCACTTGAGCACTTTGAAGAACTGCAGCCTGCCCGCTTTGGTGGCCTCGCCGGCCGTCTCCTCGACCACGGCAGCCATGGGCTTGCCGTACATGTACGTCATGGCCTCGACGTAGCCGTACGGGGCGAAGAGCGTGAGAAGATAGAGCACTGCGAGCACCCTCCAAGAGAGCACGTCGTCGTGCTTTTTGATGGGTCGGAACAGCGAGTACAGCAGGGTGAGCACCACCGCCACCGCAAACGCCGCGATCCCATACCCGAGGAAGCCCAGCATGTCCATAGTACAGGTGTTTTTCCATGTCCGGGCCCCGCACTAGCGCGGGTTACCCCCGTACAAATGCCTTACCGGTAGATTTCTGCGCCCAGTCGAGTGCCAAGTGAATGGCACCCTAACGTGAGGATGGGCCCCTCCGCCACCGAGAATTACCAGTAGACCGCCATGCTTCACAGCAAAGACTTTCTGTCCCAAGCCTACATCGTCCACGGTCGCCTCGCCGTGGACGAGTTCAAGCTCTGCCCTCTGTGCCGTGCGGTCAACATCCTGGAGAACGAGACGTGCTTTTGCTGCAACTGGGAGGGACGGTTTGACCGCGATCCCGAACACATCGAGACCGCGCTCTATGAGATGGTCTACCGCTGCCCGGAGCTACTCGCGATCCTGATCGAGGACGAGCCTAACCAGGAATCGGGGTTCTTCGAGCGGGTGTGGTCGTTCTTCTCCCGTTGGCGTCGAGACGTCGACATTCGGGCTTAGTTTCTAAAGGGGCGCCGCTCGTGGAGCCTCACTGGAGTCGGGTGGATGAGCTGGACGTGCCGGCAGTTCTTGCACACGAACGCGAGCATCACTTCTACCGACAAGAGCGGCACGTTAGACCAAATGTCCCTGGGGTATCGGATCTCCTCGACTGAGACCTTGTTCCTGCGGCAAAGGGGACAAACGAGCGCGCGGCCCATGACCCCAGTATAGCGGCGGTTTTCCCGTTTTGAACGTCCCTAGGGACGGGACGGATGGAAGAGTTCAGAGCAATCTTCGACCAGGCGGCGCTCAGCATCATGGGCATCGTACTGGCCAAGCTCGGCATCGGCGCGCTGCTCGGCGGAGCGATCGGATACGAGCGCGAGCTCCACGGCCGCCCGGCGGGGATCCGAACGCACATGCTGCTCGTCATCGGCGTTGTGCTTTTTAGCGAAGTCAGCAAGGGCTTCGGCGGTGGGGACCCAAGCCGCATCGCCGCGCAGATCGTCACCGGAGTCGGCTTTCTCGGTGCAGGAACAATCCTTCGAATGGGGATGGAGATCAAGGGGCTGACGAGCGCCGCGAGCCTCTGGGCCGCGGCCGCGATTGGCATGGCCGTCAGCGTCGGCGGCGGTTTCATCCTCGTCGCGGCGGTCGGCACGGTTCTGACGCTGATCACTCTCTCTTATGTGTCCAGGCTCGAGCGCAAGCTCGTCCCCAACGCTAACCCTTCATCGATCCAAGTCGAGCTCGCCGACCGGGCCCATATGGCGAGCCTCCTTGAAGCGGTCCAAAGTGTGGGAGCAAGGGTCAAGGGAATGCGCGTGCTCTCCTCCGAGCCGCTACAAGTGCAGATCGACATCGCCGGCGACCACGACAAGTGCATGGAGGCGATCGTCCGCACCGAGGGCGTCAACGCCTCAAGCTGGATGGATTAGCCGTTGAACAAGGGAGGGTGCCGCTCCTGCCGCACCGCGCCCGCCAGAGGCCTTATGATTAGGATTACGAAACTGCGGTGCGGCAGGAGCGGCACCCTCCCCACTTTGCTGATCTTCTTCACGTAAACTAACCCCATGCCCACGGCTAACCCGGTCAAGTCGCAGCACCGACGATCGCTCAAAGAGACCGACCCTTCGATCTACGAAATCATCCAAAGGGAAGAGCGAAGACAGGAGCACAACCTCGAACTGATCGCCAGCGAGAACATCGCCAGCACAGCGGTGAGAGAGGCCTTGGCCTGCGTGATGACCGACAAATTCGCCGAGGGCTACCCAGGGAAGAGGTACTACGGCGGGTGCGAGCACGTGGACGAGGCTGAACAGCTCGCAATCGACCGCGTCAACCAGCTCTTCGGCAGCAAGTTTGCGAACGTCCAGCCGCACAGCGGCGCACAGGCGAACATGGCCGTGTACCACGCGTTCATGAAGCCAGGCGACACTCTCATGGGCCTCGCGCTTAGCGACGGCGGGCACCTCACACACGGCTCGCCCGTCGCGTTCAGCGGGCAGATGTACAACATCGTCTCGTACGGTCTGAAGGCAGACGAGACCATCGACTACGACGACCTGCGAAAGAAAGCACAAGAGAGCAAACCCAAGATCATCGTCTCCGGCGCGTCCGCCTACTCAAGGGAGTTCGACTTCAAGTTCTTCACGAAAACAGCGGAAGAGGTCGGCGCGATCCACATGTGCGACATGGCGCACTACGCGGGCCTGATCGCGGGCGGCGTGTACCCGAACCCCGTCGGCACCGCGCACATCACCACCTCGACCACACACAAAAGCCTAAGAGGACCAAGAGGCGGCATCATCCTCTACGACAACGAGGAATACGACAAGCCACTGCGCATGTCCGTGTTCCCCGGCCTGCAGGGCGGGCCGCTGATGCACGTCATCGCCGCGAAGGCCGTAGCGTTTGGGCTCTGCCTACAACCGGACTGGAAGCAGTACGCGCAGCAGGTGAAGAAGAACGCCCAGGCGTTGGCAGCGGCGCTGACGCAAGAGGGCTTTCGCATCGTGAGCGGCGGAACCGACTCGCACCTCATGCTCGTGGACGTGCGCCCGTTCGGCATCAACGGCAAGGTCGCGCAGGCCGCGCTGGAGCGGGCGAACATCACGACCAACAAGAACACGATCCCCAACGACCCGGAAAAGCCGTTCGTCACATCCGGTGTGCGCCTCGGCACCCCCGCCGTCACCACGCGCGGGATGAAGGAGCCGGAGATGCAAGAGATCGCCGCGCAGATCGCCACCGTCCTCCGCGCACCCGACGACGACTCAGTCACTTCTGCAGTGAAGGAAGACGTCACTGCTCTTTGCTCGCGCTTCTCGATCCACGACGTTTCGTGAGGGTCGCACGCCTAACCCTCCCCCAAGGGGGAGGGTTAGGGAGAGGGTGCTAACAATAAGAGTCCCATCCTCATCTCCCATGTGGGTCAGGAAACGGGTCCCGCCCTGTCCGATCGATACAGATCAAGAGAACGTTCTTGGCAACGAGACCCGGATCAGAAAAGCACTCCCGCGAAGTGAACCGCAACGTCGTAATACCTAACTCCAAAAATGCCGCGTCGCGCTGTGAATCCTTCAAAGCATCGTGCTGCTCGCCGTCCACCTCGACACACAACAACGCTTCGTAGCAATAGAAGTCGAGCGAGTAGGGGCCGAGCGGAAACTCACGCATGAACTTAAACCCGATGCGATTCGCGCGCAGCTCCTGCCACAGCTTCCTTTGAGACTCGGACATCTCCTTTCGGAGTTTGCGGACTTTTCTCGTTTGTGCTGGGCTGGGGCGCGGAAGCTCCATGGCTATACTTCAGGTTATCCTATGTGTAAGAGGCTAGTGCAAGCGCACCCTCTCCCTAGCCCTCCCCCAAGGGGGAGGGGATCGGAGCGCCACCACGAGGACGACGCCGCGGTCTCATCGGTCAAGCAGAAAGTCATCGCCCTCTGCGACCGCTTCTCGATCCACGACGTGTAAGCAAATGCGAAAGCACAAGGCACTATGGATTGTTGGGATTGTCTTCGCGGTCCTCTTCCTCTCTTGTGGCATTGGACTCAATCGTTACTCAGCAAACCAAGAGAAGTTTGCGGTCGACGCACATGCGCGCGTCCTTCGAGCCCTAGACAATGTCGACTACGACGCGACAGCTCTGCGCATGCGGAGTCAACTTAGGGATGAGATCGGAGAGGACTATAGGATTGAAAAGCTCGTCTACTATGTGAGCCCCTCACCGAATTGCGCGTACATCGATGGCGTCGCCGTCGCCGACGGTCGTCGATACTCCTTTCGGTACTTCTTCATGGGCAAGAAGATTGTGTTTTCAGGAGGATTTGAGCAAGAGACTGTCGACGCTGCCCCTCCAACGAAGCCGTGATCGGTCGGGTGGCCGGAGTGACCGACTGGATCACCCCGCTCCCGCTCCTACTCCTGCTCCTACGACTTCTTAACCGGCGCAGGCGCTGGCCCTTCCATCGGCATGTCGCTGTTGAACATGTCGTGCGTCATCAGCCATGACCCGTTCGTCTGCTTTTCGCGCACCTCGATGAACTTGCCCTTGTCCTTCACTTCCGTGCCGTCAGGCATCACGAACGTGATCGCAAACTTTCCGTACACGATCGCGCGGTCGCCGGTCCCTTCGATCTCGTCGTGTGTGATCGAGAAGTCCTTCACCTTCGGCATCGAAGCGATGAAAGCCTTGATCGCCTCGTGTCCAGTCACCGAAGGGTTGTTCGGCGGCATCAACACTCCGTCAGCCGTGTAGCACGCGGCCATCGCGTCGAAGTCGCCCGCGTTGAACGCCGCGACAAACTTGTCTGTCGATTCTTGGATCTTCGCCTTGTCCGCGTCGGTCAATGTCGCGGGTGCCCCGGCACCTGTCCCCGCGTCGCCCGGCGTCGCCGGCTGGCCGCACCCAGCGACGACCGCTAGCGCAATTATCAATGGCAAAACTCTGTTGTTCATTTGTATCTCGCTCGCCCGAGCATCGTTTGCTCAGCGTATGCCACTACGATACCGCTTGATCCGTGGAACCTCGGTTCTAGTCCTTCACGATCAGCCGCGCGCCGCGTTCGAACGTCACATACGCCCACGCCCACTCGACCAGCGTCAGCACACGGTTGCGGAAACCGATCAGGTACCAGATGTGGATCGTCACCCACAACAGCCACGCGAGCGCGCCAGAGAACTGGAACCGCCCGATCTGGCACACCGCCATCTTCCGCCCGATCGTCGCCATGTTCCCCTTGTCCTTGTACACGAACCGTGGAGGGCGCCGCTCTGTCGGCGCCGCTATCCTTTCCAGAATCTCGCGCGCGACGAACACGCCCTCCTGCATCGCGGGCTGACAAACGCCCGGAAGCGGCTTGCCATCTTCGCCAATCACGACAGCACAGTCACCACACACAAAGACCTCCGGATGCCCGGGCACCGTGAGGTCCGGTTCGACGCTTACGCGCCCCTGCCGGTCGCCCTGCACGCCCAGCCACGAGGCCACCGCCGTCGAGCGCACGCCCGCAGCCCACACCACCGTCCGCGTGCAGATCCGTCCTTGTTCCGTGTCCACGCCGTCGGCGTCGATCCCGCCGACGTAAGTGTTCAATCGCACCTCGACGCCGAGCTTCTCCAACGAACGCTTGCACGCCGCGCTGAGCTTCGGCGGGAACGAAGACAGCAGACGCTCGCCACCCTCGAGCAGGATGATCTTCGCGTTCTCCGGATGGGCTCGTCGAAAGTCGGACTTCAACGCCTTCCGCGCAAGCTCCGCTATCGCGCCCGCGATCTCGACGCCCGTCGCGCCGCCACCGACGATCACGAACGTGAGGCACGCGTCCGGATCGTCGCTCGTCTCCGCCTCTTCGAACGCGGTCAGTATCCGAGCACGGATCGATGTTGCATCCACAAGAGACTTCAGCCCCGGTGCGTCCTTCTCCCAAGCGTCGTGCCCGAAATAGCTGGTCACCGCGCCCGTCGCAATCATCAGATAGTCATAGGAATACGTCCCGCCCTTCGAAGTCACGACGCGCCCAACGGTATCGACCCCCGTAACCTCGTCCAACACCACACGGACGTTCGGCGCACCGCGCAGAACGCGCCGGATCGGAGCGGCGATGTTCGCTGGCGACAGCCCCGCTGTCGCCACTTGGTAAAGCAGCGGCTGGAACAGGTGGTGGTTCTGGCGGTCGATCACCGTAACTTCGACCGATTTGTTGCGCAGCGCCTTCGCGCACTCCAGTCCCGCGAACCCCGCCCCCACGATCACGACTTTTGGCTTTTCTTTATCCATCGGTCATGCCTGCTGCACGCCCTCTTCGATTCGCCGGTCCGGCACCAGCCACATCAGTGCGACGAACGAGTAGATCCCGATCGAGATCCAGTTGTTAACGAACGAGAACCCGATCCCCAACATGTAGAGCGCGATCGACAAACGCCCTTTCCGCTCGCTCCCGACCAACCTCTTGAGCTTCGACTTCTTGCCCTCCACTTTCATGATCGCGACCTCGAGGATGTAATAAGCGGTCGCCGCCATAAGGAGCACGAAGCCGTACACTGCCGCTGGCCGCGCGGAAAAGCTGGTCTCGCCCATCCACGCCGTCACAAAGGGGAACAGCGACAGCCAGAACAACAGGTGCATGTTCGCCCACATGATCGTGCCGTTCGCCTGCTGCGTCACGTGCATGAGGTGGTGGTGGTTGTTCCAGTAGATCGCGAGGTACACGAAGCTCATGAGGTACACCATGAACACGGGCACCAAAGGCTGGAGCGCCGCAAACGTAGCCTCGTGTGGGGTTTTGAACTCCAGCACGAGGATCGTGATGATGATCGCGATGACGGCGTCGCTGAAAGCCTCCAGCCTCTGTGTGGTCATAAAGGATGGGACGGACGTCGAGGCGTCAACGCATTCGCTAGAGTCTCAACCGAGGAACGGTTGCGCTGAACAGGTCCAGCTTGAACAGCAGCCAGATGTCCACGATCACGGTGGGAACGACGGTTATGTAGGCTGGCCAGCCAGCAAAGAAGAAGACGAGCCAAGAGGCGGCGATGATTGCGGTGCAGACCGCGACCTCGCCCCAGTACAGGTCTTCGTCCTTGAGCCCCCACACGACAAGGATCAAGAACAGGAGAGTTGGTATGCCCCCACCGAGCAACATCCCCCCATTGTAGGGGAAACTTGCCCCGTGCGCGCGATCGAGCTTCTTAAACACGAGTCCGAGTTCGCCTTCAACGAGCTCACGACCGCCATCGAGGGCGTGACTCAAGGACAGGCGTGGTCCGTCCTGTCGAACAACGGCCCCGACTACCTCCATACCGGTGCATCCATCCAGAACGTCGTGCTGCACGTCGCGACCTGCAAGCGGATGTACGCCAGCATCGGCTTCCGTAGCACGGAGCTGCGGTGGCGGGACTGTGCAGAGATGCTCGACGCGATCGAGCCAAGCTGGCCCGCGGCAGTCGAGTACCTCCACGAATCACACAGCTACTGGCTTTCAACGTGGGAGAACCTGAAGGACGAGGACCTTGAGAACGAAGTCCCGCACTTCCGCGGCAAGCTCTGGCCTGTGTGGAAGATCATGCGGGTCATGGCGCACCACGACGGCTGGCACGGCGGGCAGATCGTGATGCTCCGCTACGCGCTCGGCGAGACCGACGTCCCGCCACCAAAGGAGGCCGACGATATCAGGCAGTCTTGCAATGACCTGGCTTCTTTCTGAGCGCTAGTTCTTTCCCGCAAAATAAAGGCTCTTTCGCAGAGAGAGCTTTGCTGCGTCGCCGTTTGCGACGTCGGCCACCTTCCAGAACGACCTCTTCGCCGCAAACGGTGTGACTGAGACTTCCATCGAGTTGCCATCGCGAACGATCCTAATTGCGACCGGAGTCTGTGCCTGTAGCCCGGCTATGAGAGCGTTCGCCCGAGCTATCATCTCTTGCGTCGTACCGCCTGAGAGGGCTGTTCCACCGATCATAGCGATCTGATCGTTCGCCTTCAGTACGTTCGATGTCGCACCACGGGTCCGAGCGACCCGGACTCCTGGAGCTCCGAACACCGGTTGGACGTCGAATCCCGCATCGACGTACGTTTGCTCCTCGTTCTCAAGCTTCAGCCCGACCTTTAAGAGCTGCTCTTCGAGTGGCAACTCGCCCGGCTTCATCACGATGCCGTCAAAGTAGTCGCCCATCGTCGCGCCGCCGAGCTGGAGCATGATCGATCGGATATCGCCTTCCTCGAACCCCGGCTTGCCGCCTTTGCACATCGCCCAAAGCACGCGCATCGCATCATCGAGCGACCGCTTACCACCTGACCTCGACCTCAGCTCGATGTCGAGCACCAAGCCCACGAGCCAACCGAGGTTGTAGTAACTGATCTCATAGCCGTTGCTGTTGCCGCGCCCGCCGTTCGTCTCGTCGACCCGCATGCTCGACTCGTACGGCGAGACACGCAGCCGTGCCCCGTTGTTTCGCACAGAGGTCGTGTTTTGGATCAGGTCTCCAAAGAAGTCCTGCTCGCTCAATATCCCATGTCGGAAAGAGAGCAGGGAAGCGTAGTAGTCCGTTACACCTTCGAGCCAATAGAGCGCGCCCGTCCTTGGCAGCTTCGTATAGTCGAACGGGCCGAGCACCCTAGAGCGAATCCGCTTGACGTTCCACAAGTGGAAGAACTCGTGCGCACAGACGCGAATCGATCTCGGTCCAACGCCTTGCGCCAAAGAGATCTGTGTGCTCGAGAGGTGCTCCAGTCCCCCGCCGCCGTCA
>JANWJY010000098.1 GCA_025451715.1 Fimbriimonadaceae bacterium
ACGGGAACATCGCGAGCTACACGAACGGCGAGGCTCAGACGATCGAGTACGAGTACAACGACGCGGGCGACCAGACCGGTGTCGACTACCCGACGGGGACCGACACGACGTTCGGCTACGACGCGAACGGCAACAGGGACTCGATGACCGACGCCACTGGCACCAGCGAGTGGGTGTTCAATATTGTCGGGCAGGTGACGTCGCTCGACACGCCGCAGGGGGACTTCGACTACACCTACAACACGTGGGGCCAGCCGTACCAGATGGTCGACGACTCTGGCACGTGGACCTCGCTGTACGACTCCTACCACCGCGCGAACGGGATGACGAACCCCTGGTCCGAGACGACGGGCGTTACGTTTGACACAGCGGGAAGGGTCAACAGGAAGAACCTGCCGAACGGGATGTACGAGACGTACACGTTCGACGACAGGTCCCGCGTCGAGGAGATCAAGACGTACAACAGCAGCAACGCGCTGCAGGACACGAAGGCTCATGTGTGGGACGCGGCCTCGCGGATTACACAGGCGACCGAGGGCGGGGTCGCGACCACCTACGGCTACGACGACATCGACCAGCTCCTGTCCGAGTCCCGCTCCGGCTACTCCGCGAGCTACACCTACGATGCGAACGGCAACCGCCTGACGCGCACCGTCGGCGGCACGACCGAGACGTACCACTACGACGACGCGGACAAGCTGACTTACATTTCGGTGGGTGAGACTACCACCAAGGAGTACGAGTACGACGATGCCGGAAGGACCACGTCGATAGAGACTTCGGCCGGCGTCACGAGCTTCGTGTACGACTATGAAAGCCGGGTCACCTCGATCACCTATCCGAACTCGACCTCAGACAGCCATACTTACAACGGGCTTGGAGCGAGGGTGGGCTCATCTGGGACAAACGGGAGCAAGACCTTCCGTAGAGCCGGCATCGGTGTTACGTCACCGGTCATGTCCGATGGATCGCTGAACTACACGCCGGGAGTATCTTCGCGATCTGGAAGCACGTCCAAGTTCCAGCACAGCGGCCTTAAGAACGCAACAGAACAGTCGAACTCGTCGCAGTCCGTGACCGCTACGAAAAAGTACGACGCGTTTGGGAACCTCGCCTCTTCGAGTGGTAGTTGGCAAGGCGCCTTTGGCTTCGGAGGCGACTTCGGATACCAAGAGGACCCCAACGGGCTCAAACTCCTCGGCCACCGCTACTACGACTCTTCGACCGGGAGATTCTTGTCGCCCGACCCTGCCGGTGCAGGCAGAAACTGGTACTCGTACTGCGCTAACAATCCGATAACTAATGTTGATCCGCTCGGATTGGATCACATCATCATTGTCGTTGGCGCAGGCAATAACGATAAGGCGAAGGGGCAGAACGAGGGAATTGCTCCGGATCGATTCATGGATCTCGCGTACCTCTGGAGAGATTACTTGATATCCCAAGGTCACACTGTTGAGATTCTAGTGCAACCGTCAAAGGAAGCGTTCGAGAAGAAGCTGGCGGGGGCTGACTCCTTGATTTTTATTGGTCACGGTACGCCTTCCGGAAGGTGGCCGGTTCGATCTACTGGAGGTGGACCATGGGCTCTAAGCGCCGACGTGCTGAGGAGAATGCTCAATGGGAGAAAGCTGAAGGTTTTGATCAGCTATGCTTGCTCGACATTCCAAGACTTGACCTGGCTACTAGTAGCAAACGAGGCTTATGGGTTTGACAACGTTACATCCCATGTGGGGGATATGAATAGCGGTTGGAAGTATTGGCGGAATGGCGAGGGCACACTTGGACTGCCGCGTCTTTGGGCGCCTGACGGGCCAGGCCGGAGCCTTCCGCCTGGTATTTTCAAGCAATGAGGTACAAGTCATGAGAATGCTTACCTTGATAGGAATGATGGTTTTCTGCATTTCGTGCAACAACGGTTCTGGCTCTGGCCGACCCATTTTTGATCTCCTCGACCTCGGGGCAAGTGCATTGGAGGACTACATTGGCGATCACGGCACCTTGCCCACAGCCGACCAGTTTGCGTCGATCGTGAAGGCGGCTCCGTCAGGCGCTGCGTGGGCGAGCGAATTCAGTGTCCGATATGAGCTGGGTGACGGTGGATTCTCCTTGGACGGCAAGAATCACAGAGATGTGATAATCAAAGCGATTCGCGATAAGACGGGCGAGGTCGAACAGGAGATGAGCTTCACAATTGTGTACGGTGTCAAGGACGGTTGGCTGCCGCCAGAGTTGCGATAGTAAGAATTAGCATCGGAAGTGGAAACCTGGAAAGCCTTGGAGAAAGCCGCACAGCAGTATCTGACATGTTAAGGCGCATCAAACTGTGGCACGTTTTGCTCGCACTGTTATGTGCCTGCTTTGTCGCGGCGCTTTCTCTTGGCATGTTCGAGCAATCACCGAACGCCATCAGGAGTCAGGTGTTGATTTCGCGTTACGTATTGGGGCGCTGGCCGGAGAGTTGGTCGGAGGTCGAGGGCTCTGTCGTCCGGTATCCCGGTTGGGAAAGGGCCACTCTCGTCAAGTTCGAAAAGGTCGAGATCCATCCCATCAATGATACGGAGTGCGACCTTGTCCTGACTGGACGCAATGCAATCGGTATCCGACGGCAGCACGAAGTGAAGCTCGTGTGGACAGCGGCCGAAGAAACCCGCCTCCACGACGAAGCGAAGAAGAAGGAAGCCAGGCGAACGTCAACCCAACCTCCGTAACAACCGGGCAGGTGGCCAGCCTGAGTGATGCCAAACCTGTGTGGCACGGTTGTTCAGCGAGACACGTCAGAACCAGTCCTTTCCAAACCCCGTGTCTTGCTGTACAGCCGTGCGACTCACACGAACTTTGTGCTCTCTGCCCGACCCAGAACCCTGAGCCCGGACCCCTACTTGCTCAGCGTCGCCTTCAGCCAAGCCACGCCGTCGGCGACGGCGCCCATCTGCTCCTTCTTCGCAGGGTCGATGCCGTGCAGCATCCCCTCGATCATCCGTAGCGTGTGCGAGACGCCGACAGCCTTCAGTGCAGTATCCAGCCGCTCGGCCTGCCTAAAAGGCACCAGCGTGTCGGCCTTGCCCTGCACCGTGAACACCGGAGCGTCGTCGCGGGTCACATAGGTCGCGGGGCTGAAGTTCTTGATGTCCTCCGCCGAGTCCTCGATCTTCTTGCCCAGAAGCTGTTGCGCGAGCATGTTCGAGATCAGAGGGTTGAAGTCCTGGCTCACGTCGAACGGGCCAAAGAGATTGAGCACCGCGGAGACTTTGCTGCTGGTCTTGCCGGTCGAGTTTCCGTTCGGCCATCCATCGGTGGTTCCCAATAGAAGCGAGAGATGCCCACCAGCCGAGGCGCCCGCCGCGCCGACCCTCTTCGGATCGACCTTCAGCTCCAGCGCGTGCTCGCGCACGTACCTCACCGCGTCCTGCACGTCCTCGATCATCGCGGGCCACTTGCTCGCAGGGCCGAGCCGATAGCTGACCGTCGCGGCGACCATCCCTTGCGCCGCGATCGCTTCGCAGAGCGTCGCCATCTGCGTCCTGTTGCCCGACGTCCACGCGCCGCCGTGTATGACGACCACGCCCGGCGTGCCTGGCTTGACGTCGGCGGGCGAGTACACGTCCATCATCAGCTTCGTGCCGGCGACCTCCTTGTACGTCACTGTGACGGGGGCGGGCGGGGCGATAACGAACCAAAGCAGCAGGCTGTTCAGCATGGTTTCCTAGATAATACGACGTTTCAGGGCAGGACTGCGGCATCAGTGGCCCTCGGATGACCCGGAGCGCGGGCCTCCGGCCCGCTGCGACTGCCGCCTACCAGGGAAGAGTCGCGCGCCAACCCCTCTCCCGACCCGTCTGACTCGACGCTTCCGCTCGCCTAGTGGGCGGGAGAGGTCAGGGTGAGGGCAACGAGAACACTCAGAACTTCGGCGTTTTCCGCAGCTTAATCCGAGGTACCGGTAAAAGCGGCTCGTCCCGCCTAATCGGCGCCTTGCTGTTCGAAAGGTACGCCTGCATCCGCACCTCGGCCTCGCGCACGTAGTCGGCGAACTGCCGCTCGAAGTCCAGCCTGATCTCGTCCATCTCGTCCAGTAGCTTCAGCACCAGCTCGACGCCCGCCAGGTTGACACCCATGTCCTGGGTTAGCCGCTGGATCCGCCGCACGCGCTCGATGTCCTCTTCGCTGTACAGCCGGTTCTTGGTTCCGACGCGCGCGGGCTTGACGAGCCCAAGCCGCTCGTACTGCCGTAGCGTCTGGGGGTGCACGCCGCAAAGCTCGGCGGCGACCCCGATCATATACACTGGCTGCGCTCGATCCCTCATTTCTTCTTCTCCTCTAGGGCCCTGATCTGTTCAAGCAGCTTCTTCTCTTCCTTGCTGAGCTCCTTGGGTACGGTGATCTTCGCGCGGACCCGAAGGCTGCCGCGCCCACCGCCAAGTTTAGTGACGCCCTGCCCGCCAAGCCGAAACACCTGCCCGGACTGCGTGCCCGGCGGCACAGTCATCGAGACTGGCTTTCGGATCGTGGGAACACTGACCTCACCACCCAGCGCGGCGGAAGTGTAGGGCACCTCGACTTCAACCTCCGTCTCCTCTCCGATCCGCTTGAACAGCGGGTGCTTGGCCTCACGGGCAACGACGTACAGGTCGCCCGGCTTGCCGTTCGAGCCGACTGCTCCCCGCCCCGGCACGCGAAGCTTCTTGCCGTCGGTGATGCCCGCAGGGATCTTCACCTCGACCTTGTGCGTGGTCGCCGTGATCCCCGAACCATGGCAGAGCGGGCAAGTGCCGCGCGCCGCGCCCTTGTTGAGCAGGATCGTCCCGGCCCCCTTGCACTGCTTGCAGGCGTCCTCGACCATGTAGGTCAGGGTGCGTGTGGTGCCCTTGTCGATCTCCTCGAGCGTGAGCTCGATTGCCTTCTCGACGTCGCGCGGCGGAACCTGCTGGAACCGCGCCTGCCCGAACGGGCCCTCCCCACCAAAGTTGGCGAAGATCTGCTCGAAGATCGACTCGAAACCGCCGCCACCGCTGAACCCAGTCTGAAAGTCCTCGGTCCCTTGCGGCCCCGGCCGCAGGCTCTCCCAGTTCGCCCCGAACTGGTCGTACTTCTTCCGCTTCTCCGGATCCTTGAGGACCTCGTACGCCTGGCTGACCTCCTTGAACTTGGCCTCCGCCTTCGGGTCGTTCGGGTTCACGTCCGGGTGGTACTTTCGCGCAAGCTTCCGGTAGGCCGTCCGAATCTCCTTCTCGTCCGCCCCCTTTGTCACCCCCAAAACCTTATAGTAATCAACCGCCATCATTTTTTGCGTGAGTCTGTCCTGCTTCAATCAGCCTACCACTGCCGTAGTCAGGTAACGATTCTGGTGAGATGGGAGTTTCAAATAGGTTCAAAAGGGGGTCTTGTTGATGATACTTTGGACTGAAACTGGGGAGTTTCGGTGCCGATAATTGGCTCAGTGGAACTCGCTAGCCTTGGAATTCGAATCTCGCGCAGCGAGAACCTGCCTGTGCTCTCGCAGTCGGCGACGGCCGTGCTGAAGCTCGTCGACAACCACGACGCGGGGCCGCGGGACATCGAGGCAGCGATTGCCAAGGACCCGGCGATCACGGCTAAGATCCTGAAGGCGGCGAACTCGGCGTACTACGGGGGCGTCAAGGTGCCGACCGTTGGACGGGCGGTGCAGTTCCTGGGAATGAACTCCGTCCGGTCGCTCGTCGTCGGGATCGCGTTCCAGCAGATGACGTCAGGCAAGGGCGAGACCCCGAGCTTCAACAAGCTCGAGTTCTGGAAGCACAGCCTCGCAGTCGCAACGGCCTCCCGGATCCTTGGGCGAATCCGCGTTCCGGACAGGGCCGAAGAGCTCTATTGTGCCGGGGTCATGCACGACGTCGGGATGCTCGTGCTCGACCGGTTCATGCCAGTCGAGTTCCAGGCTGCGCTTACGTCGTGCAAGACGTCAAAGCGCCCCCTCTACGAGGTTGAGCAGAAGGCGTACCAGTTCGACCACGCTGCAGTCGGCGCCCTGCTCGCGGAGCACTGGCACCTGACGCCGCTGATGCACTGCGCGATCCAATACCACCACAACCCGATGCGCGATGAGAACTGCTTCGAGACGACGAAGATCGTCGCAGCGGCGGACGCGATCGCGCACAAGTGCGGTTTCACGAACAGCGTCGAAGGCTCGGTGCACGATCTTGCCAGCGACCTGTGCGGGATCACGGGACTTTCGGAGGAGCACATGGAGAAGGTCATGTCGCTCGTGATGACCGAGGTCGAGCAGGCGCAAGTGGCTTTGCAGATGTGAGGTGTGGGTTCAGGGTACAGGGTTTAGGGGCTTGATGCCCTCAACCTAACCCCTCTCCCGCAGAAGGGAAAGGGGGAATAGTGAGCCCTAGTGATCTTCGTCCGCGACGCGGGCAGCTTCGTACGCTTTGATGAGGTGCTCGGCCTCGTTATGAGGCAGTTCTCCGTAGTGGGAGATCGCGGCGCGGAACCGGCCGCGACCCTTCGTGATGGAGCGTAGGTCGAGTGCATAGCGCATGATCGTCGCCATTGGCACTGCGGCGTTCACTGTCGTCTGACCTGGTGCGACGGGCTCCATGCCCTGCAAGTGCGCGCGCCGCGTGTTGAGATCTCCGACAACGTCTCCGACGTGATCGTCCGGCACGTCGACTTCGACGTTCATGATTGGTTCAAGTATCACCGGGTTTGCGCCCGCTGCAGCGTTCCTAAATGCGATCGATCCCGCGCGCTTGAACGCCATTTCGCTAGAGTCCACATCGTGGTATGAGCCGTCGTACACGACCGCCTTGACATCGACCACCGGATATCCGGCGAGGAACCCCTTCGGCAGCGTCTCACGGACGCCCTTCTCGACGGCGGGGATGAAGTTCTTGGGGATCGCACCCCCGACGACCTCGCTGACGAAGAAGAATCCCGTGCCGCGCGCGGCCGGTTCCAGCCGCAGCCAACAGTCGCCGTATTGGCCGTTGCCGCCCGTCTGCCGTTTGAACTTGCCCTGTGCCGAGCCGACTGCTCGTACCGTCTCGCGGTAGGGGACCTTGGCCTCTTCGATCGTGACAGTAACGCCGAAGCGCTGCTTCAGCTTTTCGATCGCGGTGTCGAGGTGGATGTCGCCCATACCCTGGAGGATGTCTTGGTGGATCTCCATGTCGCGCACGAAGTGGAGTGTCGGGTCCTCGACCAAGAGCTTCTCCATCGCGCCGCCTAGCTTGTCCTCGTCAGCCTTTGTCGCGGGCTTGACTGCGACGCGGTAGATCGGGGCAGGGAACTCGATCGGCGGGAACGTGACTTGCTTTTTCTTGTCGCAGAGACTGTCGCCGGTGTGCGTGTCTTGCAGCTTTGCCACGACGCATATGTCCCCGGCGACGACGGTGGTCGCCGGCTCTTGGCTCTTTCCGTGCGGGAAGAACAGGTTATGGATGCGTTCGTCCTGGTCACGATTCACGTTCTGCACGTGGTCGTCGACCTTGAGCGTGCCTCGGACGACGCGCACGTAGTTGATCTTGCCGACGTAGGGGTCGGCGGTCGTCTTGAAGACGAACGCGGCAAAAGGACCGCTGGGGTCTGCCTTGATCGCGTCGCCAGCGACCTCGATGTCCCTGTACTCGGGCGAAGGCATCTCGCCGACGATCCGGTCGAGCAGTGTGGCAACGCCTATGCCGCTTTCAGCGGACCCGAGTAAGACTGGGACTACGCGGCCCTCCTTTGTACCGAGCAGGAGGCCGTGCTCGATCTCCTCCGGTGTCAGTGTCTCGCCCTCGAGGTACTTGAGCATCAGCTCCTCGTCACCCTCCGCCGCGGCGTCCATCATCTTGACGCGGCGCTCTTCGGCCTCTTCGGCGTAACCGGAGGGGATGTCCTCGATCTCGACGCCCCGGTCTTTGCCCTTGTAGACCTTCATGTTGAGGAGGTCCAGCACTCCGCTGAACGCCGCCTGGTGGCCGATCGGGATCTGGACGTTGACGATCTTGTGTCCGTAGCGTGCGTGCAAGGTCTCGATAAGCCCTTCGTAGTCGGCGTTGTCGCGCTCGAGCTTGTTGATAAAGATGCAGCGGGGCAGGCCGTGCTTTTCTGCGGCCTCCCAGGCGAGGTCGAACCCGACGTCCAGGTCGCGCTTGGCCTCACAGACGATGATCATCGCGCTGACGACGCGGGACACGGCATGGAGGTCGCCGATAAAGTCCGGATAGCCGGGCACGTCGATGAGGTTGATCTTGTGGTCGTGCCACTCGATGGGAAGGACCGACGCGCTGACGCTGATCTTGCGCTTGACCTCGAGCGGGTCGTGGTCGCTCTGGGTGTTGCCGTCGGTCGTCTTTCCGATGCGCTCAGTGGCTCCGGCGGTATAGACCATGTGCTCGACGAGCATGGTCTTGCCGACGCCACCGTGGCCCACAATGGCCACGTTTCTGATCTTGTCTGTGGTGTAGCTCTTCAAGGTCGGGTCCTCATGAAAAAGGGTCGCAGGCGGACAGCACCGCCTCCAGGGATAGGATACAGCGTTTGAGGGCGGAAATGTAAGGGCAGGGGTTTGGAGGTTCGGGAGTTAGGAGGTCTAGGGGTTCGGAGGGCGGGAACTAGCTCAATGGTGTGTGAGATACTCTTTAGGATGAAGCGTGCGCTTTGCCCTGCCCTTTTCCTGTGTCTTGTTGCCCTTGCAGCCGCCCAGACCGCGGACTACCCGGTGTTCGAGTCCGACAAGCTGCCTTCCGCGGAGTTCAAGGCGCGGCGGCAGAAGCTGATGCAGCAGATGGGCGCCGGCTCGATCGGCGTTTTCTTCACGAACCCCGAGCAGGTGCGAAACAACGACGTGGACTTCCAGTTCCGAGGGGACTCGGACTTCCTGTACCTGACAGGCTTTGAGGAGCCGGACGCGGCGCTGGTCCTCATCCCGGGTGGCACGGTGCTGGATGGAAGGCGTGTCGATGAGGTGCTGTTCTGCAACGTGACGGACCAGATGAGCATCACGTGGCTCGGCTACCGCATGGGCCCTGCGAACGCGATGAGACTGTTGGGCATCGGGCATGCGGAGCAGAACACGAAGTTCGCAGCAGTCCTCGATCAGCTCACAAGGGGCGCGACGAAGCTGTTCACGACACAGGCGCCGACAAGTTCCAGGGGCCAATCGGCACGAATGCAGACCGCTTTCAACACATGGCGGCAGGGCTCAGGGCTGCAAGCGACTAACACAGAGGGGCTCTTGGCACGGATGCGCGAAATCAAGAGCGCAGAAGAGATCAAGGTCTTGCGACACGTGGTGAACGCCTCTTCTAAGGCGCACATCGAGGCGATGAAGGCGACGAAGCCGGACATGCGCGAATATGAAGTGGGAGCGATCGTGAAGTACATCTTCGAAGTCAATGGGTGCGAGTACACGGGCTATCCGCCGATCGTGGGCTCGGGGCCGAACAGCACGATCCTGCACTACAACACGAACCGGAGGCTGATGAAGTTCGGCGACATCATCTGTATGGATACGGCCGGCGAGTACCGCGGGTACAGCGCGGACATCACTCGCTCGTTCCCGGTCAATGGAAGATTCTCGCCCGAGCAGAAGGCGATCTACGAGGTCGTTCTCGCGGCGACAGACGCGGGCATCGCGGCGTGCAAGCCTGGTGCGAGCCGAGGGGCGGTCACCGCGGCCATCGATAAGGTTCTGACCGACGGGCTGATGCGGCTCGGTGTCATCACGGAGGCGGGTCAGCTCGGGACGTACTACATGCACGGATGGGGTCACGGCATCGGTCTCGACGTGCACGACCCGTGGCCGACCAACACGTTCCAGGCGGGGATGGCGTTCACCGTCGAACCGGGGATTTACATCAAGGAGGGTAGCCCTTGCGACAAGAAGTGGTGGAACATTGGCGTGCGAATCGAGGACGACATCCTGATCACGGCGACAGGCGCGGAGAACCTCTCAGCGAACTGCCCACGCACGGTCGCTGAGATCGAGCGGACGATGGCGTTGAATAGTGCGCTTACCGGAGGTTAATCCTATGCGTTTCTGGGTGTTCGTCTTGTGCTGTGTGCCGCTCTTGGTGGCGTTCGCGCAGGACGCTCCTAAACGAAAGCCGGAGCCGACCAACTTCGCGCCTATTGCGTTCTTCAACAAGAACTGCACGTACTGCCACACCAAGGACGGCACGAGCTACGCGGACGATTTTGGGGCGCGATACGACGAGAACGCTCTGTACGCGCGCTTGATCGAGATGACAGACGAGAAGGCGCACGCGCCGCTCACGAACAGAGAGCTCGACGTGCTTGCGTCATGGTTCCGGTCTTTGATCAAGAAGGAGCCGTACGTCGCAGGGGTATCGTCGAAAGATGGTGTGCTGACGTTTGAGTCGTCGCTGGGCGCGAAGGTCACAACAAACGCTGGGTCAGTAAAGTTTGAGAAGGGGGTATGGAACGTCTCTGGTGCAGCCTCTGCGGATACTGTGACAGTCACATCCACTTCCGGCAAGAAGAGCACGGTGCTCAAGTTGGCCGATGGGTCAGTGTCGCACGGGAAGCCGGTCCGTCGGTGACCGCCGCGAGTCGGGGCCCAAACCGCGAGCCACCTTGCAGACAGTGCTGTCAAGAATGGCTCGGGGTTCAGTTTTTTGGCAGTGCGGTCAGCGCAAAACGCTCGTACTGACCGGGAACTCCTCGGCCATCAAGTCGGCGTCTGCCGCACCCTGAGGATACATTGAGATGATCCCGTCGTACTTTTGAAGTATGCCGTCGATCGTCGCAGCAGAGACTTGCTCGTCGGTCGGCGAGACCGTGATCATTGCACCTCCCGATTCTAAGATCGAATGGAAGTGCTTGATCGCTTGATCGGGCACGCCTTGGTCCTTGAGGTACCCGGTGACTCCGCCGGCAACTGCACCGGCCGCAGTCGCGCCCGCAACTCCGCCAAGCGCGATTGCAAGCGTGCCGCCGCCGATGACAAGTCCGACGCCAGGGATGAAAATGGCTGCCAATGCGGCAAGTGTGCCAGCGACGAGCCCGACGCCAGCTCCTTTTGCCGAGCCACTCGCTGCATCGGCCGCGGTCGTAGTAGTGATGCCAGTACTCGCCTTTCGTTCCATGTCGATCTCTTCGACAACGTCATCTCTGGTGCGAGTGCCGTAGCCCTCGGGAAGAACGATCGTGATGTGCTCTGGCAGCACACCGTGATCGAGCAGCGCGCCCCCGGCTTTCTCTGCCATGTGGGGATCTGTGAAGGTTGCGTACATGTGAATCATGGTGTTCTCCTGATGCAGTTTGTGCTGAGGACAGCACCATTTCAAGTCCGCCGTTTGACGTCCACGAATCCACGGACGCGAGCGAGGAGTGTGGGATTTGGTACTCCTGACGGGATTCGAACCCGCGATCTTCGCCGTGAGAGGGCGATGTCCTAAACCGCTAGACGACAGGAGCGACCGGGCTCATTTGTACCTGATCGGTGGCTTGCTGATGAACCCTTAGTCCGGCTTGATCCGCCACATCGGCTTGTAGATCCATGCTCGCGCGAGGTCCGCCTGGTCGCTCGCGTGCGGTCCGCTCTCAGAAACGCCCGGAGAGGCGACGCTGCGACCGACGGGGTTAGGAGAAAGCTCGATGATCTGGATGTACGTGCCGCGATTGATGTAGGGGATCGGCTTTTGCCCGCGGACATTGATCGAGCCGGGCCGGAAGGACCATGCGGATGGGTCGTCGCCAAGCGACGATGCGAGCGTTGACATCGCGCCCTTCAGAGCAGTAGCGAGAACGTCGTTCATCTTCCTGCCGTTGAGGAAGTCGTATTTCGTCTTGCCTGCTAGCGCCTTCTTGATCATCGCCGGCTGGATGACCTGCTCGAAGATCGCAGGTTGGATGAACGTGCCGACAGACGGCTTGAAGAGCTCCGTTCGAAGTTGGTTGACAGCTTCGTCGTAGATCACCGCTCCGGTCGACCCATCGACGTTCCAGCCGCCGAAGCTCACGAGGTACCGCGAGAGAGGACCGTTTGCGCCACCAGCGTTCGCAGAGATAAAGCCGTCGAGGAAAGTGCTGCTCGTGTCGGTCTCTCGCCGCGCTATCTCCCACGCCGCCCTTTCAAGGTCGAAGCGGCCGAGCTTTCCATCGGGAATCGCTCGAAGGAGCACTTCGTTGCGGAACGGCGAGCCCCATACCGGAGTGTCGAGGTTCGGCCACCACGACGCGGGCTTGTTGTTCCAATTTGCGAGGATGCCGGACTTCGTCGATTCTGTGTGCGGCATTTGTGATGACGTGACGTAGCCGGTCCAGTCGGTGTTCGGGCCGCTGGGGGTGGGGAAGCGAGGGTCGTAGCCCTTCGTGCGGAGCGGCACGAGCCCTGCATAGCGATAGCCGTACTCTCCGCGCGTTGTCGCGTAGAAGAAGTTGAACGTCACAGGCACGCGCGTGATCGCGGTCTCGACGGCGCGCGCGTCCTTCGCGCCGTAAAGGTCGATCAGTGCGGCTATGCCGTTAAGCTCCCTGCCCCAGAAGGAAGACTGCACGCTGTAAACGCACTTACCGACACGGCTGTTGAGGATCACTGGGCCGTGGTGCGTGCGAAGGACCTCGACGGTGACGGGGTCACCGCCCTTGACCTTGATCGAGCGCTGGATCTTGATGAGCTTGCGGTCCTCGTTGCCGTATTTGTACGTCTCCGCGTCGACGAGCATGGAGTAGAACACGTCCTCGATGTCTGCGACGCCGCTCGTGAGTCCCCAGGCCATCCAAGGCGTATGGCCGATCGCGACGATCGGCACGCCAGGCACGTCGATCCCTGCGACCTTGATCGTGGGGCAGTCGATCGCGACCTCATGCACCACGCTCGGGTCGCCGTGCCCCATCTGCGGCGCGGAGAGCAGCAGCGGGTAGCCGGTCTTTGAGCGCTGCGGGCTGACGATGACAGCGTAGCTGCCGAACTTGTAGGGGACGCTGAGTTCTTCTGCGATCGCGTCTTGGTCGTTACCGATCGTCAGGTTGATCGCTGGCATGAGCTCGAGCAAGTTAGTTGGCGGGAGGCCCTTGACGTGCGCCTCTGTCTGAGCGCGGGTCACGCTACCGAAGTTGG
>JANWJY010000099.1 GCA_025451715.1 Fimbriimonadaceae bacterium
CCACAAACGAGAATAAAGCGGCTGGTCTCCTTGCCCCGCGCTCGCGAGCACGACGAACGCAGGAAGGTCCTCTGTTTCCGCGCCGAGACCATAAGCCGCCCACGCGCCAAAGCTCGGTCTACCGGGGATCTGCGATCCTGTCTGGAAAAAAGTGATCGCGGGATCGTGGTTGATCGCTTCTGTGTACATCGACTTCACGATGCACAACTCGTCTGCAACGCTCGCGATGTTCGGGATCAGTTCGCTCATCCACGCGCCGCTCTCGCCGTACTGCTCAAACTTGAACGGCGAACCCGCGCAAGGGATCACTCCCTGGCTCGCGCTCATCGCCGTCAATCGTTGCGTCCCACGCACCTCGTCCGGCAACGGCTGGCCGTGCATCTCGTTGAGCAGAGGTTTGTAGTCGAACAGGTCCTGCTGCGCTGGCCCGCCCGCTTGGAACAGATAGATAATGCGCTTTGCCTTCCCCGCCTTTTGCTTCGCTTGCGCGAACACGAGCTCCGGCAAAAGAGATGTCAAAGCGACAGAACCGATCCCCCCGGCCATCCGACCGAAGAACTGTCGCCGCGTCAGACCGAGCGGTCTACTCAACGGGTGTGAAGGATCGTAGGGGATCATCGCTTCCACACCACCGCGTCCATGTTCATGATCGTCTGCACAGTCACGGTCATCGCCGCGACCTCGCTTGCGCGGAGCGTGTCATCTCGCCGATGCTCACCCTGAGACGCGAGTTCGATCGCCTCAGCCAAGTGAGTGCGATAGAACTCGTACGGCTCGTCAAACCCCTTCAACAGTACTTTCATCTCATTCGCAGTCGGCGCGCGTCCGGCCAATCGCAAAAACGCCTCGGACACCTGCGCCGTCCGGTCGCCGCCTTTCAATAAGACCGCCTCCGCCAGAACCCGCGCCGCCTCGACGTACTGCACGCCGTTCAGCAGCACGAGCGCCTGCATCGGCGTGCCGGTCTTGGAGCGTCGCATTACGCAGGCCTCCCGACCGACCGAGTCAAAGGCGAGCATGTCCGGCGCAGGGGTCGTGCGCTTCCATGTCGTGTAGAGGCTCCGTCTGTACAAGTCTGTGCCCTTACTTTGTACAAATTGGGGCGAAAACGCATTGTTCTCGGTCCAAATTCCGCCCGGCTGGTACGGGTTCACCGGCGGCCCGCCGATCCGACCATCCAGTAGTCCAGATGCGAACAGCACCGTGTCGCGGACCATCTCCGCGTCCAGACGGTGGCTGGGGCCACGAGCAAGCAGCCGGTTCTCCGGGTCCTTCCTCTTCAGGGCCCCAGTCAGAGCAGAGTCCTGTCGGTAAGTCGCCGACAAGGCGATCTTGCGCACCAGCGCCTTGACGTCCCAGCCGCTATCGACGAACCAACGCGACAAGTAATCAAGAAGCTCGGGGTGCGACGGCTGCTCGCCGAGGATTCCGAAGTTCTCGGAAGTCCGCACGAGCCCGACGCCGAACATCGACTGCCACACGCGATTGACGAAAACACGCGCTGTCAACGGGTGGTCCGGTCTCACCGCCCATTGTGCAAGTCCAATCCTATCAACGGGCGCGCCAGATGGCAGGGGTGGCAAGAACTCAGGCACGCCGCGCGAAACTCGGTTTCCTTCGGTCCGTGGTGAATCGTACTGCCCGCGCGCCAATAGATACGCAGGGATTGGAGGAGAAGTCTCGCGCATCACCGGCACTTCACGGACTGCATTCTCGTGTTCGACGAACGCCCGGTGCGCAGCGATGACACGGGCTCGCGCATCGCGCACGATCGGTTCGACGGCGCTTGCGTAGAACGAGAACACCTCGACACCATGACTCGCTACTTCCCTATTAAGAGAAACTCCGTCATAGACTTCTCGAACTTCGAGAGGAGCCAAAGCGCGTGCCGCGTACACGACGTCGTCGAGCCGGCCGCCCTTGAACCCCAGGCACCGGAACCGGTGGCCGAACGCCCACACGCCGCCGCTCGGTCCAAGGTCGCCGAATACGCGCAACTGCTTCCATTGGTCGTCACGCACGACGCGTGTCGGCATGATCGTCCCATTCAAGAACAGTCTAACGCCCGCTGCAGTCCCGCTTCCGTCGTAGGACCACGCGATGTTCGCCCACTCTTTCGCAGGAATCTCAGAAAGAGACTCGACTGCAAGCGCGTTCCCCGGCCAATCACGGTACATCCGCGCTTGCAACCGGCCCCCGAGCAACATAAGGTCCATTCCCGCAAAGCCCGTGTCGGTCCCGCCAGTCTTGTGGAGCAGCACGCGCGGCTCGTCGACGCGCTCGTCGTCGCGAATCCAGAACGACCAAGTGAACTGGTCCCAAACGTCTACGTCCGGCAGCCCGCGCACAGCCAGTCCATCGTCTCCGTCGAACGCGACTCCCGAACCCGTACGCCCATCTGCGGTCTTGAGCTCTTCATAAGGCTGCCCGTAAGTGCTGCCGACGGAGGACGAGTACTTCCCGTCGACAACAGAGTCGAGGTCGAGCCTAGCGACGACATCGCGCACCGAGGCTTCGATCCGCCACCCGTCTTGAACTTTTTTCGCAAGGTCTGCAACTGATGAACTCAATGTCGCATCGAACGCCGCCTTGGCTGCAGTCCACCTCTCACGGAGATCTTTGGCGCGCGCCTCCTGTTCCGCTGTCAGCAGCATCAGTGTCGGCGCTGGAACTACCTCGGATCCGTTGTACAGCCCTCGATCGTCGATCGAATTGAAGTACGCGAACAGTTGGTAGTACTCCTTCTGCTTCAGCGGGTCGTACTTGTGGTCGTGGCAGCGCGCACAACCGACAGTCAGACCTAGGAACGCCGTCCCAAACGTCTCCGCGCGGTCCATCGCGTACTCGGTCTTGTACTCGAGCTCGATCGAACCGCCCTCGTTCGTCATTCGGTGCAGACGGTTGAACGCTGTCGCCAGAACCTGATCGCGTGACGCGCCGGGCAAGAGGTCGCCCGCGACCTGCTCTGTCAGAAACTCGTTGTAGGGGAGGTTGCGATTGAAAGCTGTGACCACCCAGTCGCGGTATGGCCACACCGAGGCGAGCAGGTCCGATTGGTAGCCGTAACTGTCCGCATAGCGCGCTGCGTCGAGCCAGGCCGCCGCCATTCTCTCTCCGTAGCGGGGCGAAGCGAGCAGCCGATCGACGGCATGCTCATAGTCTCCGTCGGCCAAGAACGCAGCAACTTCTTCCGGCGTCGGCGGCAGGCCAGTCACGTCATACGACACGCGCCGCAGCCACCGCTCGCGCGTGGCCTCGCGGCTCGGTGCCATCCTCTCGGCTCGCAACCGGGAGTAGACGAACGCGTCGAGACCGTCCCGCACCCATGGGGATGACACAGTCGGAACTTCGACGACAGCGGGAAGCGGCACGAACGCCCAGTGCACTGAGTACTGCGCGCCTTGTCGGATCCACGCCGTCAGCACGGACTTCTGTGCCCTCGTCAAAGTCTTTCCAGACACCGCAGGCGGCATCGGTGTGTCCGCGCTATTGATACGACGGACCATGAGCGATTCGTTCGGCTTGCCGGGCACGACCGCAAACCGCCCGCCCCTGTCAGCGGTCGCCCCTTCGAAAGTGTCCAGCCGTAGCCCGGCCTGGCGCCCGCCCGGGTCGGGGCCGTGGCACAAAAAGCACTTCTCGGAGAGGATCGGAAGCACGTCGCGCGCGAAGTCCACACGCTCCTGCGCGGGCACCGAAAGCGCCGACGCCGGCCGCAAAACGGCGCACGAAACCACCCCTAGCATCACCACCAGGACAGCGCGATCGAAGCCAGTCATTCCCAATTGAGAGCTTACCGTTGAATCCAGGGCTTGCCAGCAGGGCGGGAAGCCCGGTAAAAACGGGCCGATGCTGACCAGCCTTGCTCTCATCGTCGCGATTGGGCACCAGACGACCCTCAAGGATCAGATCGTCCAGAGGTCGGAAAACTCGTTCGACTCGCGACCCTTCAACTCGCACAAGGAGACCTTGCAAGACCCGAACGACCCGTCCAAGCAGGTCGAGGCGACTGTCAGCTACTTCTGGCACTACAGGATCCACGAGGAGGACGAGCCGGACGATTACGAGGTCGTCCGCACCGTCAGAGTGCGGCCGGAGTCCCCCGCAAAGCCGTTCCAGATGAGAGAGATGCGAATCGGGCTCGAGGACAAGCCGAAGAACCAGAACGCGACGAACAAGCTCGCCGAAACGTTCGTGCGGGAAGGCATCCCGACCTCAGACGCTCCCATCTTCGAACGCTCGATGCAGGCGATGAGGAGAGCGGCTGTGGACGCTGTCGATCCGGCGGTGCGCACAATAGACCCAAACGTCGGCGTCAGATCCGGCGGGTGGACTGTGCGCGAGTACGGCTACGACGTTTGGGTCACGGACCTGCACGTGCAGCTCGTCAAGAGGATCGACATTCCGGGCCGCGAATCAAAGCTCATGAACGTCGGCAGCGAACAGGTCTACGACCTTTGGGAGTATTGGACCCCCGTGCCGCTCATCCGAGAGCGCTTCATCCCAGACGGGGGCAACGTCATGCATTCTAGCTACCAGATCCCCGAGTCGATCGGCGGCGTCAAGTTCAGCGACGAGTACGCGACTCTCACCGGAATCGGTTACGTCCCGCCGCCAAGGCTCAAGTCAAACGAAACGACGTTCGGCGTCGGCGTGATGGTCAGCACGATCACAGCAAACAGCTACATGAACCGCGTGTTCGACACGATCCCGCGAGACCGCCGCGAGATCTTCGACCTCATCAAACTCACGCCAGCCAAGGTCAATGAGATGCTCAACGCGACCGCGGCTCAGGCCAAGGACATGAACAGCCTGTCCGTCTCTTCGGACCTTAGCGCAGTCGACATGCCGCCGTGCGGATCGGAGATGATGATGCCGCCCGGGACGATCTGGATCCCGGACCGCGCGGGATTCCAGTCAACGATGACCACCACACCACTTCGCATCCGATATACGTTCGACGCGAGCATAGACGGCGCGTCGCCGATGATCGAGTCCGCGCGCACCCACTGCCTGAACAAGGACCTCAAAGAGCCGGAGCTCGGCGTGCGCTATTTCCCATTCATGGGCAACGACGACGCGCTCGCGACACTCGCCGACCTCACGAGCAAGAGCAACTTCCGTGGACCGTGGGACCAGATCCGTACTTGGATCTACACCGATAAGATCGGTTTCGACGAGGCCAACGAACGGCTCTTCCCCGGCGCGACAGAGGGCCAGTACATGAACAACCTGTTCGACGTGTTCAAGGTCGGAGGTTTCACCGCCGCGGACCTCAAGGACAAGAAGATGTTCGACCCGAAGCTGCTCTCCGGCGCCGGAGCGCTTGACAAGGCGTTCGATTGGGTGGCGATGCAAATCGGTGAGACCGCGGGCAAAGAGCTCCGCAAGTGGATCGAGGGAATGCCCGAAGAGCTGCAGCGGCTGCTCAAGTCGCCCACGAACGACATGGAGAAGAAGCACGTGCCGCGACTGATGAAGCAGCTGCGCGGCTCGCTCGACCTCGACACGCGTATGGGAGCCCTGACGTTCCTCGACAAGTCAGTCGGTGCAGAGGCTCAACTGAAGGACAAGATCGGTGACCTGCGCGCGAGCGTGTTCTCCGTCGATGAGAAGGAGGCGGCTCTGGCGAAGAAAGTGGCCGCGCGCTACGTCACACCGACCGATACTCTGCTGCGTGCTGCAATGTTTGACTGACGGGAGAGAGGGCGTCCCAGCGAGCCGATCGTCAAATGCTAAGAGACTTCGGATCGGCGAACCACGCCTCGATCTCCGCGTCGCT
Source organism: Fimbriimonadaceae bacterium (assembly GCA_025451715.1). GTDB lineage: Bacteria > Armatimonadota > Fimbriimonadia > Fimbriimonadales > Fimbriimonadaceae > JADFMN01. The sequence goes on from JANWJY010000099.1 coordinate 5,783, forward strand.
TGCGCTAGACAGCCGTGACTGCAGCGCCGCCAAATGCGCCAACTGCTCTTTGCGCAGGTTGCGTCGAGCGTGACCCTCCAGAAACCGCACCTTCTCCTCACGCGTCTCGCAAACCAGTCGCGGAACAGGCGTCGGCTTTCCGTTCTCATCTAAGGCAACCATCGTCACCCGCGCGGTGTTCGTGTGCCGCCGGTCACCTTTCGTCAGGTTCGTCGCGTAAACGTCGATCGTGACCTCACAAGAGGTCGTCCCGACGTACGTGACCACGCCCTCCATCTCGACGAAGTTGCCGACGTCCACAGGAAAGTGGAAGTCCACACGGTCGAAAGACGCCGTCACGCAAACGCGGCCCGCGAACTTCTGTGCAGTCGCCGAGGCAGTGAGGTCCACCATCGCCAAGATCGAACCACCGAACACGTTGCCGAGCACGTTCGCGTCGTTCGGCGTCATAATCTGCGCCATTCGCGTCATCGTCTCGGAGGCACGTTTGCCGCTCATGCGCTCATCACGATCCGTGCAAACCCGTCGGCGTCGAGCGACGCCCCGCCAACAAGGCCGCCATCGATGTTCGGCTGATGGAATAGCTCCCTCGCATTATCGGGCTTGACCGACCCCCCGTACAAGACCCGCAGGTTCTCCGCCACGTCCTCATCGGCGATGTCGGAGACAAGTGACCGGATGAAACCGCACACCCGCTCCGCCTCTGCGGCGTCGCAAGTCTGCCCCGTCCCGATCGCCCACACCGGTTCATAAGCAACAACAAAGGAAAACAGCTCAGCCGGATCGTTCCCGTCCAGCGCACCGCGCAACTGCCGCTCGATCACCGCCTCTGTCTGCCCGTTCGCACGCTCCGACGCAGTCTCACCGACACACAGGATCGGGTTGATCGAATAGTACAGGAGCGAGCGTATCTTAAGAGACACCGTCTCGTCCGTCTCACCAAAGTACTCGAGCGTCGTCAGCGGG
>JANWJY010000100.1 GCA_025451715.1 Fimbriimonadaceae bacterium
GGTATGGCGCGGCTCCTCGAAGCGGTCGAGGCAGACCCGCGTCTAGACTCCGAAGCGTATCGTGCCGCGATGGCGCAGTGGGATTCAGGGGCGAAGAGCGGTGCTCTCGCCGCGTTCAAGCTGGTCGTTCCTGTCATGAAGACCGACCCCGAAGAGATCGTGCGATCGGCCGACGAGTTCTCGCACCAAGGGCGTTGGCAGGACGCGGCTGAGGCGTACCGGCGAGCCTTAGAGATCGCGCCGCGGTTCGCGGACGTTCGCTGTAAGCATGGGCAAGTCTTGTTGCAGCTCGATGAGGTCGAGCAGGCGATCGCAGAGTTTCGCGAGGCCGTCACGATCAACCCGCGCTACGCAGACGGGTATGCCCTGCTCGGCGTCGCCTATCGGCGCGCAGGGCGCGAAGATGACGCGATCGAAGCGTTCCGCGCAACGCTCGCCGTCGACCCTGGGCACGCCGTCGCGGCGATGGAAATCGAGCGAAAGCTCTAGACCCCAACGGGCCGCTTGACCCATGTGGTGCCTTCGGGCGAGTCGCGCAGCTCGATGCCAGCTGAGGCCAGCTTTACACGAATCGCATCGGCGGCGGCGTAGTCGCGCGACTGCTTGGCAGTGTCGCGGTCTTCGATCCACTCGCTGACCGCGCGACCCTCCACCTTCGGTTCCTCTTCGGACTTCGAAGTGCCGCCGCAGAGCTCATAGTCGTTGCAGACGATTCCGAGAAGGCCATTGATCTTCTTGAGGAACCACAGCCCCGCGTGTGCGTCTTCGGTGCGGTTGATCGCTTTCGCGCCCTCGAGCGCCTTCGCAATCGCGACCGACGTGTTCAAGTCGTCGCACATCGCGTCGAGCGCCTCGTCGTAGATGCGCTGAAGCTCTTCGTTTGGCGCGCCCTCGCCTTCGAGCGATCCCAGCGAACCCTCAACACGACGCATCGCCTCGCGCATGCGCTCGACGTTGCGCTCGGCGTCGCGGAGGCTCTGCATCGTAAAGTTGAGCGGCTTGCCATAGGGGACGGAGATCAATGCATAACGCAGCGCAAGCGGGTCGAACCCGTCGTCGACCAGGTCGCGAACGGTATAGAAGTTCCCCGTGCGCTTCGCCATCTTTTCGCCTTCGACCTGGAGGAACCGAACGTGCATCCAGTGGTTGGCGAACGGTTTGCCGGTCACCGACTCGGTCTGTGCGATCTCGCACTCGTGGTGCGGGAACATGTTGTCCTCGCCGCCGCTGTGCAGGTCGATCGTGTCGCCGAGGTAGACGCGCGCCATCGCCGAACACTCGATGTGCCACCCGGGAAACCCCCAGCCCCATGGCGAGAACCACTGCATCAGGTGCTTGTCGTCCTTCTTCCAGAGCGCGAAGTCGGCTTGCTGCCTTTTGTTCTCGTCGAGCACGACGTTGCGCACGGCCTCCTTCAGGCCGTCGCGCGTGTTCCCACTGAGCTTGCCATAGTCGGGCTTGGAGTCGACGTCGAAGTACACGCCTGTCGGAGTCTCGTAGGCGTGGCCGTTCTTGATGAGTTCCTGCGTGAGGAGGATCTGTTCGCGCACGTGTTGCGTGGCCTTCGGTCGCACGTTTGGCTCGGTGAGGTTCAGTCTCTTCCAGTCCTCAATGTAAGCGCTGGCGTAGTACTCGGCAAGCTCCCAAACGTTGGCAAACTGTTCACCCTCCTTGCTGCGAAGCGCCTTTTCCATGCGGTCTTCGCCGCCCGCGTCGGCAACGTCGTCCTGGGTGAGATGGCCGACGTCTGTGATGTTGACGACCCAGGTGACCTTCCAGCCCAAAGCCTTCGCCGTCCTCGCAACCAGGTCGGCGGCGAGGAACGAACGGAAGTTGCCAATGTGCGCGTAGCTATAGACCGTCGGCCCGCAGGTGTAAAAGCGAAGGTGCCCCCTTTCGACGGTCTCGAGCGGCCTGACCTTCCCCGACATCGTGTCGCGGAGGCGGAACTCGCGCTGGCTCATGAGGGGATTCTACCGTTGGTCGGATGGCCCGGCCGGGGCCGTGTGGACGGTAAAATGGAGGCCAACTGGCGCGCTTTAAGGAAGGTGACAAGGTTCGCGTCAAGAAGCGGCCGTCAAGCCCTGAGGACTCGGCGCTCACCTACTACTACGACCACATGGCGGGCCTACCCGGCGTGATCGAGAACTACTACAACGACCAAGAGATCGCGGTCAAGGTCGACGTCGAGTTGCTCCCGGACGTCGCAAAGCGAGTGCACAAGGACGCGACCAAGCGGATGCGGCAGAAGTTCGAGGACTCGATCAGCAACGAGCAGCGCGGACAGCTTTCGACAGAGGAGCTCAAATTCACACCCCACTACATGCTTCTGGTCCGGGCGCAGGACCTCGAGAAGGCCTAGCCACGGCGACCGTAGAAAGGACGGCGATGGACGCGGCCGACCACCCGATCGTATTCTTCGATGGACAGTGCGGACTGTGCAACCGCACCGTCGACTGGATCCTGCGCAATGACACCATGCACCACTTTCTCTTTGCGCCGTTGCAAGGCGAGACCGCCGGCGAACTCTTCAAGGGGATGGCCGAGGACGAGCTCTATCGGAGCTTCTGGCTGAAGGACGAACAGGGGCTCCACAGAAAGTCGACGGCGATGCTGCGCGTTTACCGAAAGCTGGGTGCACTCGGCAAGTTCCTCTCGCTTGGACTTGTCATTCCAAGGCCGATCCGAGACTGGGCGTACGGGTTCATCGCCAAGAACCGCTACAAGATCTGGGGGCGGACTGAGTCCTGCAGGATCCCAACGCCCGCGGAAAGGGCCTACTTCCTGCCCTGAACGGCTACACTAAAGGCGGAGTCGGCCGGGTGGCGGCCCCGATTCGTCGGGGAGGAAAGTCCGGACTTCACAGGGCACGGCGCCTGTCGCAAGACAGGGCGGGGCGACCCGACGGAAAGTGCAACAGAAAGCAGACCGCCCTCACGGGCAAGGATGAAACGGTGCGGTAAGAGCGCACCAGCGCCGCGGGCAACCGCGGCGGCTAGGCAAACCCCGCCGGAAGCAAGGCCGAATAGGGAGGGATTGACCCGGCCCGGCGACCCTCCGGGTAGGCCGCATAGACAGATCGCCACACAAAGACAGAATCCGGCTTACAGGCCGACTCCAAAACCTACGCCGCTTCTTGGTGGCCGTCCGAGACTTCGAACGATTCCTTGCTGAAGTAAGCGTCGAGTTCTTTCCGCTCGCGCTCGATCTCCGCGCGGTACGCGACCGACTCGATGTCCTCGACCGGTTCCTTCTTTGCCCTTGCAGCAGCAGCGACGGGGACCTGTGCTTCCCTCTTCGCCGTTGGATCGATCTCAGGGAGTACGAACCCCGGCTTTGTCTCGACGGCATCGTCGGCCACGGGCCGACGGAAAGTGCTGTCCAGCTCGCGCGCGTCGGTCTCGCCGCGCTCGAGCTTCGTCTTCGCGTGAGCCGACATCGGCTGGTATCCGGCCTTCTTCGCCGCGTCCTCGATCTTGTTGAGAGGCGCCTTGTCGGCGATCAGCTTTCGGACCTCGTCGTTGACGGGGATGAACTCGAACACGTCGACAGTCCCCTTGTATCCGGTGCCCTCGCAGTCTCCGCAGCCGACGGACTTCCACTGTGCGCCGTCCTTCTTCTTGCACGACGTGCACAGCGCTCTGACCTGTCTCTTCGCGAGCACGCCGCAGAGCGACGCAGCTGCGAGATATGGGTCGACGCCCAAATCAGCCAAACGAGCTATCGCGCCAAGAGCGCTCTTCGCCTCGATGCCTGCGACGACGAGGCGTCCCGAAAGGGCGGCGCGCACCGACATTGCCGCCGTGCGGTCGTCGGAGAGGTTGTCGACGATGACCACGTCAGAAGACTGCCGGAACAACATTGAAAGATGCTCTGCGCGCGACCGCTCGTGGCGGTGCAGGAACTTGCTGTGGCTCACTCCTGAAATCGTGACGCCCGGAACCTCTTCACAAGTCAGAATGTCGCGCGCAGGGGAAGCGAGTTCTGCGGTCACGGAGTAAATCGGCCAAGAACGCTCTGCTGAGGTCGGTGCGACGACGAGAATGAGTCCCTCGTTGCTCTCGAGAGCGTTGCGCACGAGCCCGAGCTCGTTCTTCGCGAGCCCCAGGTCGTCGAGCTTCTTCGCCTCTGTACAACCGTTCTTTGCACGCAGGAGGAACCGCGTCCCGTGCTGCGTCGGAATGATGCAAGCCTCGAACTCTACGGTCCTGCTGGACATCTCATAGCGAAGCGTCGCCGATTGGGGAACGGTGCTGTTCCAGATGTCGAGCGACGCCATGAGCCTGAGCCGCGCTTCTACGAGCGGGGCCAGGCTCTTGGGGATGTCTCCGATGGAGCGCAGTCGCCCATCGACACGATAGCGGACGTTCATACCTTCCGTGGTCGACTCGATCAGGATCTCCGATGCGTTGCGCCGCACGGAGTCTGCAATGATCTGGTCCACAAGGCCCGCGACCGGCGCTGTGTCGTCTGCGCAGACGACGTCGTGGTCGACGGTCAATCGCTCGCGCGCCTGCGACGTTGCAGACGAATCCGCGGCGGCTGTCGCCCTGGACTCAGACTTCTTCTTCTTCTCGCCAAGCGAGGAAGCCTCAAATTGGATCTCCGCAGTAGGCTCGACCACAGGGGGCGGCACGGCAGCCTCGACGGGAGGGGCAGCTTCGGCGACCACCGGCGGCTCGACGTGCTCCATCGGAGGTGGCGCTTCAGCCACGGTCACGATATTGACGGAAGGCTGTTTGGCGCGCTCCTCGTTGATCACCGTTTCTATGACCTCTTTAATGCGCTCGAGCTCCGCAGCAACCGACTCGATGCGAAGGCCGGTGAGTGCGCGAACTCTTTCAAGTGCGGAGTGGTCGTCTGGATCGGCCATCGCCAGAAGCATGAGATCTCCGAGGCGGACGATCGGGATCAGCATGTGCTCGCGCATGACGGAGGGGGACAGCAAGCGGAGGATGCGGCCCTCCGGCGGCGTCGCGCTTAGGAACCAGGGGGACGCCGCACCCTGAGCGACGAGAAGCTGCAACAACGAAGAATCGGTAACGTACCCGAGCTCGAACATGTTCTGTCCGAGCGACTTCCCGTTGTCGGATGACTGCGTCAGAGCAGCCTTGACCTGGTCTTCATCGACCAGTCCCATATTCACCAGCATCTTGCCGATGCGTTCGCCTTTGTCCCACATAGCCTATGTGTTTGATTCCCGATGCGGGCACCCGCCGTGGGCCAGGTTCAACAATTCAGGCAGGATTAAGGCGATAAACCCGTAAATACAGCGGCCCCGGCAAGAGGCCAGGGCCGCCTTTTCCACAACCAGGGCTTTCTAGTTGCCGCCACCTGTCAAGAACTTGGGCTTGACGTACGGCTTCCTGGGGTTCTTGGCCAGGTCGTCGAGCAAGTACTTGACGGCCGCCTCGAGCTCCGGGTCCCTGCCCTGGGAGACCAGGTCAGGAGTGTCGTCCACGACGATGTCGGGGTCGATGCCCTTGTTCTCCGCAATGATCTCGCCCGTCTGAACGTCGTAGAGCGCGAACTCAGGCGCCGTGACGTTCCCGCCGTCCACGAGCCCTCGACCGCCCGAGATTCCGACAAGCCCGCCCCACGTGCGAGTGCCGATCAATGGGCCGACTCCAAGGTGCTTGAATAGCCACGGGAAGTGGTCGCCGCCGGAACCTGCGTATCGGTTGATGAGCATCACTTTGGGCCCGTCCCAAGTCTGAGGCGGATAGAGGACGTCTGGGGCATGACGCTGCTGGATGCCGGTGACGACCTGCCGCAGAAGCCGTTCGCCGAAGAACGTCGGGATGAACCCGCCGCCGTTGTAGCGCTCGTCGACGATGAAGCCCTGCTTGTCGCTCTGCGAGTAGTAGCCCTTGGCGAACTCGAGAATTCCCTCGACCGCCGTGTTCGGGACGTGGACGTATCCGAGCTTTCCGCCGGACATCTCTTCCACTCGCTTTCTGTTGGACTCCACCCAATCGCCGTACCGGAGCTGTTGCTCGTTGGCGATGGTCGTGACCACGTAGTCGCGAGCGTCCGTTCCACTCGCGCTCGACGCGACCTTGATCCGCACGTTCTTCCCCGCTTTGCCAACGAGGAGACTGTTCGGGTCGACGCTCGAGGTCACGGGCCGACCGTCGATCTCGAGCAGATAGTCTCCGTCTTTAACGTGCACACCTGGTGCGCCGAGCGGGCCGCGCCGAGCATCTTCGAAGTTAAGACCGCGGTAGACCTTTTTCAGCACGACGTTGCTGCCGGAGACCGCATAGTCGACTCCAAGCATTCCCGTATTCGGATTGCCAAGCGGCTGACCGAGGTCGCCGCCTTGGTTGTACGCGTGTCCGGTCCCTAGCTCTCCGATCATCATTCCCAGAAGGTAACTGACGTCGGACCGGTCTCCGGCGGCGGAGACGAGTCCGCTGTACTTCGCGCCGATCGCGTTCCAGTCGAGCCCGAGCATGTTCTTGTCGTAGAAGTTGTTCTTCTCGTACAGCCATGCGTCGCGCATCATCTGCTTCCACTCTTTGACCGGATCGATCGTCATGTTGACGTCGGCCATGTTCACACGACCCGTTCCCGGGGCGACGTTCGGCCGAATCGGCGAGATCGCGTAGTTCGGGCCGAAGTTGTAGGCCATCTTCGTGCGGTCGGGAGTGAAGTCGAACGATTGCGATCCGCTCACAATCGGCGTCGGCTGCTTGCTCGCGAGGTCGAACCTCAGGA
>JANWJY010000101.1 GCA_025451715.1 Fimbriimonadaceae bacterium
CCTTCGCGACCAGGACATCGTGGTCATGACGATCGAGCGTGACGGGGTCACGATCCCGAACCCGAGCCGCATCCGCGAGCTGCAGGCCGGCGACAAGCTCCTGTGCTTCGGCAAGCTCGAGATCATGAAGGACTGGATCCCCTTGCGGCCAAAGCGACGCAAAAAGAAGCGCCCGTCCGTCAAGAAACGCGAGAAGACCACAGTTTGACTCCTCCACGCGCGTTTGTGATCGCGGGCGTGACGATCAAGCCGAACGAGGTGCGCAACGTCTCCATTGAGGTCGCGCAGACCTACACCGGCCAGCCCGTCACGATCCGCTTCCAGGTCTGGAACTCCGCAGTTCCTGGCCCTGTCGTCATGGTCTCTGGCGCGATCCACGGAGACGAGATCAACGGCAGCGGCATCATCCGCGAGATCATCCGCTCAAAGTCGTTCAAGCTCAAGTGCGGGACGCTCGTGCTGGTCCCGGTCGTCAACGTGCTCGGTTTCGAGCAGCACAACCGCTATATGCCGGATCGCCGCGACCTGAACCGGTTCTTCCCTGGCAAGCTCGACGGCAGTCTGACTTCGCGGTTTGCCCGCACGTTCTTCGATGAGATCGTGCGCAAGTGCGACTACGTCATCGACATCCACTCCGCCGCATGGACCCGAACGAACTTCCCAAACGTGCGCGCAGACCTCGGACACCCGACGATCGCGAAGTTCGCGTCATCGCTCGGTTGTGAGATCATCGTCAACGACAAGGGCCCGAAAGGAAGCTTGCGGCAGGAGGCGGTCAAGGCTGGAGTGCCGACGATTCTGCTCGAGGCCGGAGAAGTAAACAAGGTCGAGCCCATCATCGTCGAGTTCGGCCTGCGCATGGTCACTGGAGCGCTCTTCGGCCTCGGGATGATCGACAAGAAGGGCCGCGACCCGCTCTATCAGGCCACGGTCCGCCGCAGCGTTTGGGTGCGCGCCACCGCGGGGGGTTTGCTGGATTACCACGTCGCGCCTGGCGATGTGGTCGAAAAAGGACAGGCGGTCGCGACGAGCATGACACTGCTCGGCGAGGAGCAGCACGTGATCACCGCGCCGTTCGGCGGTGTCGTGATTGGCATGACGACCCTTCCGGCGGTGATGCCCGGCGACCCAGTAATCCATCTTGGCCAAATCGTCGGCGGGTACCGGCGGATCATGAAGATCGTCAACGCGGCATCGAGCAAGACGCTGCACGAGAGGCTACGGACGGATCTGCAGACGAACGTCGTTGTGGTCGAACGGGAAGACTGACGCCTACTTCGGAAACCGCGGGTCGAACCGGTACACCCACGCCTGGCCCGTGTGGTACGCCGGGTGCTGTGCGATGCGCGCAAAGATGCCCTGCGCGTAGTCGACCGGCCCGAGAGGCGTCTCGATCTGCTTCTCTCGCCAGGGCTCGGGGTCGTCCATCATCGGCTGCACCATCGCGTTCGAGCGATGCAAGGTCTCGAGAAGGAGCTCAGGAGAGGCCTCCGAGTCGGGGAACGGGAACGGGTTGTCGTTGATCACGCGGTCCCGCGCGCAGGACTCGATCCGCTTCTCCTCGTCGGACAACGACAAGCCCTGAAGCCGAGACGCGAAGAACACTTCGCCGCCCGCGACGTGCATGAACATCTGGAAGATGCTGTTCGCGTCGGTGTGCGGCCGCCAGTTGAGCTGCTCCGTCGAGAGCCCCTCGATCGCTTGCAGCATGCGCCCGTGCGAGATCTTGTAGATCGATGCGAAGTCCGTCATGGCCTATTGTGGCTTGTTGTCGAGCGACATCCAAATGTAGGTGGCGGCGACGGTCCTGTACGGCCTCCACGGTTCAGCGACCTTTTCCAGCCTCTCTGGTTTCAAGTGCTTCTTCGCTTCCGTCAGCCGCATGACGCCGTTCCTGATGCCGAGGTCTCCAGTCGGCCAGACGTCCGCTCTGTTCAGCGCGAACATCAGGAACATGTGCGCGGACCACACGCCGAGCCCTTTCACTGCGGTCAACTCGGCAATGACCTCGTCGTCGGGCATCTCAGTGAGGCGGTCGATGTGCAGCTCTTTCTTCAGCGTCCTTTCCGCGAGGTCGTGCAAATAGCCCGCCTTTGGACGGGACAACCCGGCTTCGCGCAACTGTTCGACCGAGCACTTGAGAACCGCACGCGCATCGGGGTGCTGTTTCTTCGTGAGCGCGAGCACGCGCTTATAGATCGTGTCCGCTGCCTTCGTAGAGAGCTGCTGCGACACGATCGCGCGGGTGAGCGAGGCGAACACGTCGTCCGAAGTCTGGAACTTCGGCTTTGGGTGAGCGCACACGGTGGGGCCGAGCACGGGGCACGTGCGTAGCTCCCGCACCGCCGCACTGACGCGCGCGGGGGTAAGGACGACAGGCTTGACCGTACTCATTCAAGCGCCTTGTCGAGAGTCTTCTTCAGGTCGGCGAGGTGCGCACGAACCTTCCAGTCCTCGGCAGTGTCGATCCGCAGCGCGATGAACGCGCGGATCGCGTTCAGCTCTGCGCGTGCGAGCCCTCGTAGCGGCGGCTGCCCCACCAGCTTGCCTGCGAGCATCATAACGTGAGCTTGCTGTAGCGCCATGCGGTAGGTGTCGATGCGCGGGTTGTTCTCGCTGAGTTCCGAATAGATGCCCCCGCGCAGCGCCTCGAAGAGCTCGGCGACCGTGTAGGCGCGCCGACCGTGGGACGCTTCAAGGTTGAGCATCTTGTTCAGCCTGTCGTCAGCGAGCAAAGTCGCGAGCACCCGCTGCTGACTGGAAGTGACCTGTGCTTCGACGTGCGAGACGCCGAGCTTCTCCAGGATTTCCGGGTTGATCATCGAGGTCGGCGTCATCAGGCAAGAATCGATCAGCAACTGCACCGCCGCCATCTGCCTCTCTCGCGGGACCATCATGTAGACAGCGCCACCGCGCCCTGCGTGATAATTGATCATCATCACACCACCAACGACTCGAGCTGTGTGACCGAGCTCGAGGTTCCTCTGCCCCCAAAGTCCGCCGTAGTACTCCTCGAGAGTCGAGTAGTCCTCACCCATCCGCGTCGTTGCACCTGCGATAAAGCTCATGATCCGGTCAATGTTCTTCAGCCCGAGCCGCGTCGCCTCGACGCCGTCGCTGCCGAGATCCTCGCTCTGCTCTGTCGGATCCTCGAACTCGTTTGCGCCGAAGCGGGTCGTCGGGTCGTTGACCTGCACCGAAGCCCAACGATCCAAAGTGGCAACCTCGTCATCCGGCGTCTTTGCAGTGGGGATCGGCGTGTAGCCCCACTTGGTCGCGAAGATGTCGTAGTGCGCCACCTTCGGGATCAGGCCCGCGCCGTCCTCCGGCTGCGCGACGTAGTTAAAGCGCCCGTAATCCATGATGCTCGCCTCGGTTCCCCACTGCTTGGTGAACGAAGCGTCGCGTAGCTGCTCGACCGTATAGCCCGCCGACGCCTTGAAGTTGTGCTGGAACCCGAGCGTGTGCCCGACTTCGTGTGCGACGATGTAGCGGATCAGCTCTCCGAGAAGTTCGTCCTTGAACGGGATCTTCTGCGCGCTCTTGTCGCTCGCGCTCGCCTGTGTGAAGTACCACCTCTGCGCGAGCTTCAGGGCGTCGTGCCACATGATCACGTGTGCCGAGATGATCTCGCCGCTGCGAGGGTCGTGCACGTGCGGGCCCATCGCGTTCTGCGTCTGGTTCGGTGCCCATCGGATGACGGAAAACCGCGCGTCCTCCGGATCCCAGTCTGGGTCGTTCGGCGGGTCCATCGCGACGATCGCGTTGCTGAACCCCGCCGCCTCGAACGCGGGTTTCCAGTCTTCGATCCCCTTCTTGATGTAGGGCCGCCATTTCTCCGGCACTTCTCTGCTGACGTAGTACACGATCTGCTTCGTCGGGTCGCTCATGGCCGCGCTCGGGTTCCTCTTCTCCAACCGATACCGGGCGATGTAGCGTTTCTCCTTCGCGACCTGGTCCGGGTTGCCGTACTCGATGAACGACTCGTTGAAGTATCCGACGCGGTCGTCGTAAAGGCGGCCCATCATTGGCTGCTCGGGGAGCTTGACCATGCTGTAGTTGATGACCGCCGTGTTGCTCGGCGACTGCCCTCCGCCGCCTCGCCCGCCACCGCCCGGGCCGCCACCAGCACCGGCAGGAGGAGCTGCGCCTGCACGGAAGGTAAGCACCGAGCGCACCTCGACGTTTGTCGGGAACGACTTGACCTTGTCGAGGTACGAGCGTGACGCGTCGAGGCCGCCGACGCGCAACGCGGCCGCGACGTCGAACTCTGGCGGGTTCGTCGTGTAGAGGTTCGTCACCTCGATGACCGCCGATCCCTCAGGCGACATCGCCTCGACGTTGAACGCCATGATGATCGGCGGGACGTTCGACATCGCAACGCCGAGCTCGAGCGCCTCACTGCCGACCGCCCGGTTGCGTGTCCGCATCTGCCGCAGAAAGATCCGATCGCCAACCCGCTCCCACCGCACCATCAGGTCCGCTGCCGCCGTACCGTTGTATCCGCCCTGGGGAGTGGCCGCAACGGTCGTCAGCCACAGAAAGTCCTTGCCCAGCTCGGTCGAAGGGATTTCGAAGTAGAGCTTGGTCCCAATGCGGTGTGTCTTGAACACGCCTACCTTCGTCTCAGTCTCAGCGGTGACAACCTCCGAATAAGGCTTGATCTGCTGGGCTGCCGCCCCGCCAGAACGCTGGGCGAACGCCGATACGAACAACAAGGAAGCGAGCAAGGCGGCAAGCAGGCGACAACGGCTCGACATAGCCCGGCCAGTCTACACAAATACAATTGCCGGAAATGCGCCCGTATCGTTGCGGGAAACAATCCTCCAGCTCTTTCTGCCGCCTTAACGCCCCACTACAATCGTTCCTGGACTCCCTGCCGGACTGCGGCATGGGCCCATTTCGATTGAGAGGCTGGAATGACCGTACGAACCCTTGCACTCCTTGCGGCCGCGCTGTCGTGCGTGCTCGCGTCTGCGCAGTACACCGTCACGGACCTTGGCACGTTGCCGTCTGGAACGTCGGCGTACGGCTACAAGATCAATGATAACGGAATGGTCGCTGGATTTTCGATGACTTCCCAAGGGGCCCGCGGATTTGCATGGACGCGCGAAAGCGGAATGGTGAGCGTCGGTGTGCTCCGTAACGATCTGTCGAGCTTTTCGATCGCCTTGAACAACGCAGGTCGGGTCGTCGGCTACAGCGGCTCTGGATCCTTTCGAACAGGCTTTGAGTGGACCATAGCTGGCGGAATCAACGATCTGGGAACGTACGGGAGCGACTCCATGAGCCTCGCACTTGACGCCAACGACGCAGGTCAAATCGTCGGTGTCAGCGGCCACGACGCAGGAACGAAGCGCGCGTTCCTCTATCACACCCTGACAGGAATGGTCGACCTTGGCCCTGTGCCGGGCCGCACGACCTCTTTCGCGCGGGGGATCAACGAAGCGGGCAGCGTCGTCGGCCACTCGTCAGGCACCACGGCCCTCGCGTTCGTGTGGCGGCCGGGAGACGGGATGTCCGCGCTGCAAAACATCGCAGGCGGGGCAACGAGCGAAGCGTACGAGATCAACGAGGCCGGCAAGATCATCGGACTCGCGTCTGACTCTTCCGGAATCAACCACGCCGTCATCTGGAACGGGCCAGGCTCTTCACCCATCCGCCTAGACCTCACCCTCTCGGGCCATACGGGCACCGCGGCGTCGGACATCAACGAGCTCGGCCAGGGAGTCGGGTACGGCCTCTTTGGGGGCCAAGAGCGAGCGCTGTACTTCGATCCGATCCTGGGCGTACGCAGACTGGACACGATGCTCGGCTCGGCCGCTGCAGGTTGGATCCTCAATCGTGCTCAGGGCATCAACGAGAACGGCGAGATCGTCGGATACGGAGTCTTCAACGGCCAGACGAGGGCGTTTGTGGCCTCGCCGGTGCCCGAACCAGGCACTGTGCTCGCACTGCTGACCGGTGCAGGGTTGCTGGGACTACGACGCCGTAAAAACACCTGCCAGTAAGCCTCAGGCTCCTGTGGAACAAGGAACTCCGGGGACGGCGACCCCGTCCCTGAAATGAGGAGCTATGACAAACCTTTTCAGGGCTGCTGCCGTCTTTGCGTGCCTGACTTCCGTTGCTCTCGCCAACGCACAGACTTCGATTCTCGCAAAGGTCCAGACAGACCACAAGTTGACGCCGCTCGAGGCCGCCGCCGCGATCGTCATCGGCGGCGCGCTCGGCTTGAAGGTTGATGCGCTGGTCATGACGTCTCGGAACACCCGCGAGTCCTTCGGCGTGCTCGGGCCCGCACTGGTGATCAGCAGGAACTGCGAACACGACCTCAATTACGTCCTCAAGCACAAGCCGAAGGGCCAGGGCTGGGGCAACGTCGCAAAGAGCATGGGAATGCACCCTGGCAAGTTCAACAAGATGCGCGTCCAAGGCGGCTCATTCGATTCAATGTGCTGGAAGAACATGTTGAACACCAAGTACAGCTTTCCTGAGCGGGAATACAATCGAGCACAGAAGCAAGGGCTCTCCGACTTGGAGATCGTTCTCGCCGTCGTCATGAGCAATGGCAAGACCTCAGCATTCGACAAGGCCATGAAAGACGTCGTCGCTAAGCGTCCAAAGAAAGCCACTGCCCCCGCCGCAGGACCGACAAAGGGCAAGAGCAGCGGCGGCGGCAAGAAAGGCGGCCGTTAGTCGCTCAGCAATCCTGTAACATGGGGGCGTGAGTAAGTTCTTTGGAACGCTCGCGCTGGCCTGCGTCTTGGTCACCAGCGCGGCGATAGTCAGTTCGTCTCTGGCGAAGGGGCAGGATCCCCCACCGCGCCAGCGACCTACCAGGGCGGTCGCGGTCATTTTCCCCACCGAAGGGAGCAAGGTCAGCGGCCTCGTTAGCTTCGTGCAGACCGATGAGGGCGTGCGAGTCTCAGGCGAAGTCTCCGGTCTGGCTGCCAATTCAAAACGCGGGTTCCACATCCACGAGTTCGGCGACATGACCGTCAAGGACGGTACTGGGATGGGCGGCCACTACAATCCGACTGCCGCCCCGCACGGTCTGCCCGAACAGGCGATGCGGCACACGGGCGACATGGGAAACATCGAGGCGGACGCAAACGGCGTCGCCAAGATCGACAAAACGTTCGAAGGCATGAGCATCAGCGGACGAAGCTCAGTGCTGGGTCGTGGGATTATCGTCCACGATAAGCCCGACGACGGCGGACAGCCGACAGGCAACGCCGGCGGTCGAATCGGCTACGGGGTCATTGGCGTTGCAAAGTCCGAGTGAAGATTCCTCCCTCCATTTCGTCATCGTGAGCCGTTCGACGATGCGAAATGGAGGGAGATTCCGATTGGTCAACCGATCTTCTGCGCCTTGAGCCAAGTCTCCAGCGCCGCGCGCTCTGCTTTCGTCATCTTCGGCGCGCCCTTCGTCAGCATCTCCATGAACCAGGCGATCTCCTCAGGCGCGACCGGGTGGCCGACGTTCTGGCCAGGATCGTCCGCTTTAGCCTTTCGCTTCGAGTTCTCGATCATCTTGCCGTCGGCACCAACGAAAGCGAAGAACGGGAGCCCAGCCTGCTGTCCCTTGAGCTCGTTCATCAGCACGTCGCCCCCGGTGTTCTCTAGTCCCTTCTTGTCCTCCGACTCCATGACCGTGAGGTGACGGATGACAAAGTACTTTTCTAAGATCTTCTTGTTGGCAGGGTCCTCGATGAAAACATCGAGCCTCTTGCACCAGCCGCACCAGGACGCGTGGAAGATCACCCACACGGCCTTCTTTTCCTTGGCCGCAATCGCCTGGGCCTCTTTCATGACCGTTTCTGCGCTGGGGACGCTCTGACCAAACGAAACCGCACCGAGGGCCAGCAAGGCCGCCAAAGTGCCAATGCGAGGATTGAACATGCCCTTATTATCGCGGATTCTTTGCAAGAAGTGCCGCCGGACGGTAAAACTGCCGTCATGCGTGCAAGACCCCTGTTTCTTGTCGCCTTGGCCTGCCTGTGTGTGGGCGTCAGGGCGCAGGGCGATCCGGAAGTGGTCGCCAAGATCATCAGTGAAGGCAAGACTAACAACCAAACCCGCGCCCACCTGGAGTACCTTACCGGGCAGATCGGCGCCCGCCTGACGACATCGATGGCCCTCCAGCGGGCCTGCGAGTGGACCGCCAACAAGTTCCGCGAGTACGGGTGCGTCAACGTCCAACTTGAAGAGTGGGGGCAGTGGCCGATCGGCTTTGACCGCGGCCGCCATCACGTCGGACGCATGGTTATGCCGTTCGCCCGAAACTTCGAGTTCACGACCCGGTCCTGGACCCCAGGCACGAACGGACTGAAGCGCGGCCAGGCGGTTGCGTTCCCAGAGTCAGCCGATGCTGCCAAGGCGAACGTGGCGAAGTACAGGAACGCGTGGGTCGTGATGCCGAGAGGCGGTCGACTGAACGCCGAACAGCAGGCGGCTCGTGACGCGATCTGGGCAGAGGTCAAGAAGGGCGGCCCGCACGGGCAGGTCACGTCGAGCAACAACGAACTTGTCATTACGAGCGGAAACTACAACGTCGAGTGGGCGAACATCCCGACAGACGTCGTCGTCATGGTCCGCGCGAGCGACCACGCTGCAATAACTGAGGCAATGGCCGCCGGATACACGGCTGTGGAGTTCCTGCTCGACCAAAGCATCCGCAAGGGCCCCGTCCCGATCTACAACGTCGTCGCCGAGATCCGAGGCACCGAGAAGCCCGACGAGGTGATCATCGTCAGTGGCCACCTGGACAGCTGGGACGGCCCTGGATCCACCGGGACCTGCGACAACGGAACAGGAACGATGGTCGCCCTCGAGGCCGCACGCATCCTCAACACTGTCGGAGCCCGGCCAAAGCGGACCATCCGGTTCATCATGTGGACCGGCGAGGAGCAGGGGTTGCACGGCTCGCGGCGGTACGTCGAGATGCACGCAGCAGAGCTCGACAAGATCAGCGCCGTGCTCGTCGACGACGGCGGTACTAACTACAGCGGCGGCCTCGTCTGCATCGAGAGCATGAAGCCCATGCTCGAACAGGCGACCAACCCTCTCATCGAGGCGTTCCCGAACCTGCCTTTCGCGCTCCGCGTCCAAGCGACCATGCCTCGCGGCGGTGGAAGCGACCACGCGTCTTTCAACGCGCGGGGCGTGCCAGGGTTCTTCTGGAACGAGACCGGCGTGGCGGACTACAACTACGTCCACCACACCCAGCACGACAACATTGCCTCGGCGATCAACCAGTACTTGATCCAGTCGAGCGTGGCAGCGGCTGTCACCTCCTACAACCTGGCCTGTGCCGACACGATGCTTCCTCGCCAGCCGGCTCCGCCCCAGCCGAGCACGGGCGGCGGTGCGTTCGCCCTAATCGGCCCGCGAAGCTAAACCTAGGATCCAATTGCAGCGGGCTCTGGACTCAAGTCCCAGGGCCCGCCGCAACTTTAAGGGCCGCCAGTTCCGTATTGAGTGACATGGGAGGAACCATGGGTAAGACACTTACGGCGGCGGCGGTCGTTTTCGCCGCGTTTTCGATGGGGGGATGTTTCGGGCACATGGACATCGGCAGCGATGAATCCGGCCCCCAGACCACGCAGGAGATCAAATTGACTGGATTCGACAAGGTGAAGGCAAACGGTGCGATCGATGTGACCATCACCGTCGGAGAGGCGGAGTCGATCAACGTTCAAGGCAGCGCGGAACGCATCAAGAACCTCACCACCGAGGTTAAGGACGGCACGCTCGTTCTCGATGAAAAGTCCAGCGGGCTCTTCGGCAGCAAGGGCAAGCTGCACGTTACGATCACAGTTCCGAAACTGACGGCTTACGCGGTGAACGGCTCGGGCGACGCGACGATCAACGGCGTCAAGAGCGACGCGTTCTCACTTGAAGTCAACGGCTCGGGCGACATTACCGTGTCCGGCGAATCGATCTCGAGCTCTATCGCGGTCAACGGCTCCGGCGACATCAACGCCAAGGGCCTGAAGTCGAAGAAGGCGTCTGTCACCATCGCAGGCTCCGGCGACATCGATGTCGCGGTCAGCGACGACCTGTCAGTCACCGTTGCCGGCTCGGGCGACGTGACGTACTTCGGCGACCCCAAGGTCACAGAGAGCGTCACCGGCTCCGGCGACGTCGACAAAGGCTGACCTGCACACAAGCTGAGTGCCCCTTCCACTGAATGGAAGGGGCACTCAGCTTTCAAACATAGAACTCCGCCAACACTGGCGTGTGGTCGCTCGGCTTCTCCATGCCTCGCTGACTCTTGTCGACCCAGCACCGCCGACACTTGCCGGCGAGCGCGGGCGACGCATAGATGTGGTCGATCCGCCAGCCCAGATCCCTCTTGAATGAGTTCGGAATCCTAAAGTCCCAGAAAGTGTAGTGCCCCGGGCCCGACGTGAACTTTCGAAAGCAGTCCGTCCAACCAAGCTCGACGATCGCCTTCAGCCGCGAAAACTCATCCGGGTGGTGCCCCACATCGCCGAGCTTTGTCTCTGGTTCGAAGACGTCGTCAGGTTTCGGCGCTATGTTGACGTCGCCCAGCCACACGGTCGGCGCACCCATGTCGCACTGCTCTTCCACGTATGACTTGAACGCCTCGAGCCACAGCATCTTGTACGCCCACTTCTCGGAGCCGACCGAGTTGCCGTTTGGGACATACGTGTTGATGATCTGTAGCCCGCCAATCGTGGTGCGCAACAGGCGACAGTCGTCCGGCAACCCCTCTCTGTTGAAACCGAAGTCGATGTCCTCGATCGGCAGCTTGCTTAGGACCGCCACGCCGTTGTACCGCTGCTGACCGTGGATCTCGATGTCGTAACCGCTCGGCTCCAACTCCTTGAGCGGAAACTTCGCGTCTTCGACCTTCGTCTCCTGCAGAACGACCACGTCGGGCTGAGCCGATGCAAGCCATTCGAGCAAGACCGGCAAACGCGCGCGGACCGAATTCACATTGAAAGTCGCTACGACCATCGCAACCGACTTTACCTAGGCACGGTAAAACTGGGCATGCCCAAGTTTCGCCTTGTCGTCCTCTTTGCCGCGCTCCTTAGCGCCGTCACATGGGCACAGACGAAAGAAGAGGCCATCAAGCAGTCGCTCGACGACTACGTCGCCGCTAACAAGGTCGTGGGTGCGAGCGTGGCGGTCCTCAAGGACGATGGAACGCTCTATGCGACAGGCGCTGGGTTCCAGGACCGCGAGGAGAAGTCCGCAGCGACCGCAGACACCGTCTACCGGCTGGGCTCGATCAGCAAGCCGGTCACCGCTATCGCCGCGCTGCAACTCGTCGAGGCAGGAAAGCTCTCGCTCTTCTCCAACGTCCGGGCCCACGTCCCTGACTGGCCAGACATACACGCTGACTTATCGCTGCGCCACCTCCTTACCCACACGAGCGGAATCCGTCACTACATCGCGACAAAGCGCGACGTGTACTTCGAACAGTTCACCGTGACGAAGTCGCTCGACGTGTTCAAGGACGATGCACTTCTCTTCAAGCCTGGCGCACGGGTCTCCTATTCCACTCACGCTTTCAGCCTCGTCGCACGGATGATTGAGACTGCCAGTGGTGAGGAATTCGCCGCGTACGTCGCCAAGCACGTCTCGGCCCCAGCCCATTCGCCGACCCTCCAACTCGAAGACCGCAGCAAACAAAACGCGAACCGCTCACAGCTCTATACCCAAATCGCGAACGGCGATCCGTCGCGTGCAATCTTCGTCGAGAACATCTCGTGGAAGAGCGGCGGTGGCGGAATGGAGGCGAGCGCGCCCGACCTCGCGAAATTCGGCATGGCCGCGCTGACGACCAGGCTCTTGAACAGTCACACCACGGACTTCATGTTCCAAAAGCAGATCGTCGACGGGCTCGACACGGAACGTGGGCTGGGCTGGGACCTCGATGCCCGAGGAAACCCCGAACACGGCGGCTCGCAGCAGGGTTGCCGCGCCCTCATGAAGATCGACAAGGCGACCCGCACCGTGTTCGTCGTCATGACCAACACCGGCGGCAGCCACCCCATCGGCCAGCTCCTGCAATCCGTCATAACAGCGTGGAAGTCCGAATTTCGCCTAACCTCTCGCCGGGGAGAGAGATCCATGAAAGTCCTGCCCGCACAGTAGAATCACGCCCGTGGACAGAGTCAACTCGCAAGGGATACCGAGAAGGCAGCTCCTGTGGACTCTTTCACAACGAAGGCTCGTGAACAAAGCGATCAAAGAGGACGCTTGCTTGCTCTGCCGCACGAACAATGTCAACGAGGCCGCGCTCTGCGACACGTGCTACGCGCTCCTCGACGATGAAGAGCTCAAGGTGGCCGAGCGATGGCTCGGCGGAGTCGGGCCCTAAATGGAGACCGTGAGCCCGATCCTTGCCTGGGGCATGATCATAGGTTTTGTCGCGGCATTCGCGGTCGTGCTGGGATGGCGCAAGCTCGTCGGCAAGCGCGTCCCCGGTTATCTCGCTGTCTGTGAGTATTGGATCTACACCAAGCAAGAGCAACTTCCAAAACAGGAGCTGCTGATGGACCGGATGATTTCGGCAAACCCCCACAACAGGAAAGGCAGACCGTCGATCGGCGCGAGAGAGGGCCTGCTCTTCAGCGACATCCGCCTCCACATCGCGGTCGCAAAGCGGGCGCGCAACCCGCTCGTGTTCCGCCCCGATCTCTTCCTCGACACGGCAGTGCCGAGCAAGGAGGTCCTCGAACGTCTCGCAGAGGCGAACAGCCTGATCAAAGTCCGTTATGTCAGCGAGGCGAAACTCAAAGACACGCGACACCTGCAGTTCATGCCCCACCTCGCCGACACCATGACCGACCTCGCCGAAGGGCTCATCGTCTACGACGTCGTGTGCGAACAGATCTACACGTCCGAAGACTTCACCGCGCTGCTCGAGAAGAACAACAACGCCGAGCGGCCCGACATGCACGTGCGCGTGCTCTGGCACATCGACGACGCCGAAGGTTTTGGTTTCGCGTCGACCAAGGGCCTAAGAAAAGTCGGACACTCCGAACTTCGCACCGACCCCGTCGAGGCCGACCAAGAGGTCCTGATCTCGGGCCTCCTCCACCGCGCCGCGCACCAGATCATGAGAAAGCCAGAAGAAGAAGGGCCGATGGAGTTCGAGGAGTTCGGCGACACCTTCATCCTCGAGCGAACGGAGTACAAAGGCGAGTACACGCAAGTCGCGATCAAGAGGCGGAGGGGCGGTTGACCTCGGTCCGGCTGATTCCCTGCCTCGACGTCAAAGAAGGCCGCGTAGTCAAGGGCACAAAGTTCGTCGGATTGCGCGACGCCGGCGACCCGGTCGAGCTTGCCCGCTACTACGATGCTCAGGGCGCCGACGAGCTCGTTTTCCTCGACATCACCGCCAGCCACGAAAGGCGCACGACGGTGGTCGCGCTCGCGGAGAAGGTCGCCGAGCAAGTGTTCATCCCGTTCACGGTCGGCGGGGGCGTCCGCACAGTCGACGATGTGCGTGCTGCACTGCTTGCTGGTGCAGACAAGGTCAGCCTTAACTCAGCAGCAATCAATGATCCGACGTTGGTAACTAAGGCAAGCGAGATGTTCGGCGCACAGGCCGTCGTCGTCGCCATCGATGCAAAGCAAAATGGCGAAACGTGGGAGGTGTTCCTCAACGGCGGCCGCATCAACACTGGCCTCGACGCGGTCGCATGGGCGAGAGAGGCTGAGAACCGCGGGGCAGGCGAGATCCTATTGACCAGCATGGACGCCGACGGAACCCGCGACGGCTACGGCCTCGACCTCACCCGGGCAGTAGCGACGGCGGTCAGTGTTCCTGTCATCGCGTCAGGCGGCGCGGGAAACGCTCAACACCTCATCGATGCAATTACCAAAGGAATGGCCGACGCCGTGCTGCTCGCAGGCATCCTGCACGATGGCATAACGACCATCTCAAACTTGAAGAGCGAAATGAAACAGAGCGGACTCGAAGTCAGGATCCCAAGACCTTTAGAATCCCGATGAGGATCTTCTTGCCTTCGTCGCCAAGCTCGAACACAGGACTACGCGAGTTTCCGACATCGCACCCCATCTCCGCCATCGCGGCGCGCGCTGCTCGGCTCAACCCGCCGTGCTTGATCACCGACTGCACTGCAGGTCGGAACACATCGATCTTCCCTACGATCGTCTCCACCTTATTCGCACCGAACATCGCGAAAGGAGTCACGATGCTCGATCCCGCTTTCATCTCGTCGGGACTGGGCCTGTCGAGCAGAGCCCACGCCGCGTCGACCGCTTCCGCCTTGGCTACCGGCGATTCATACCCTGCCCACTTCCCCTCCGGATCGGCGAACACCGTCTGAAGGTTGCCGTGCCTGTTTATCGACGTCAACATCGCCTTCGCCTCGTGTTCGAAGTACCTGCCAATGGGGGGCGGGCACACGACCGCGCCCTTTGCGCCGTGCCTCGCGGCGTGCTGACAGAGGTCGACGACGCCAGACGTCGTCGTCGCCGAGATGTTCACCCACACCGGCAGCCCGTCGCTGTCACGGATGACCCACTCCAGCAACTGCTTTCGCTCCGAGTGTGCCAGTTGGAACAGGTCGCCAGTCTCGCCGTTCACCATGAAGCCCTTCGCGCCGCGTTCAGCGTGAAAGCGAACCATGCGTGCGACGCGTACCTCACTCAGGGTCGAAGTGTCGTCCGTAAAAGCCGCAACAAGCGGCACAATCATGTTTGGAGTGTTTTCCAACTGCTAAAAGCCAGGACGTCACGAAGCAGGTGAACGCTTCCAAGCGATCAGCGAGATCTGCCGCAGCGAGAACTCCCCGGGCGCGGGGTTCAGGTAGTCCCGTGCAGCGCCTTTGCTTTCCTCGATCCGTTTGATCAGTCCTGGAACGACCGCTTCAGGGACCCGCATTCGACGCGTCCACTCGCCCAGATCGAGGCGCTTCTCTGATTCCTCGTGCCAACTGATCGACAAACCCTCTTCATTGAGCAATGTCAGCCATTCCGCAACAGAGTAGTTCCGAACGTGCGACGGGTCGCGCACGGCCTCGATTTCGTTGATCTCCGTCGCCGCATCTTCATCAGGCGCGGATATCGTGTCGACGAGCAAGAACCAACCTCCGTCTCTCACCACGCGCGCGACCTCGGCGACAAAGGCGCGCACGTCAAGAAAGTGGTGCGCAGCGACACGACAGGTTACGCCGTCGAAAGAAGAGTCGGGAAACGGCAGGCTCTCCGCTTCGGCGTACTCCACACGGATGTTACCAAGGCCGCGCTTCAATGACTCCTCTCGCACGAGGTCCAGCATCTCCTGCGTCACGTCCGTCGCGACCACCTCGTCGACAAAAGGGGCGAAAGCGTACGCGGTGTGACCTGCGCCGGTACCCACGTCCAACACGCGCCCTCCGCTCGGCGAGACCAGGGACACGAGAGCTTGAAGCTCGTCTGGTCGGTCGTGCGCCTTGCTCGTCAGATACTCGCGCGCGACGCGGCCGAACTGTTCGCGAACGTCCTTCATTGGGCCGTGATCTTGACGAATGTCGTGCGGGTGAACGTCTGCGTTCCGACAGTCACGGTAAACGTCACCGGGAATTCGCCCTGTGACCCGCCTGGCACAGAGAAGTCCAGGTTGACCCGTTCGCGTCCGCGAGGGTTATAGATCATCACGCGCTGCGCTCCACCCCGCTTCACCGTCCACCCCGGATCGACCACGACGTCGTATTGACCCTCGATCCGGCCCAACCCCGTCGAGCGGACGTCGACGCGTCCTTTGATCGACCGGTCCACGGCCGAATACGCCACAGCTTCGGGGAGGTCGATGTCGACTTCGACAAGTTCAGCGATCTTGATGCTCGTGCGTAGGACTGCGTCGCCGAGCGACGCCTGTATAATCCGCCAGCCAGCGGTCGCGCCGGCACCGATCGCACTCTTGTACTCAAAAGCGGACGTGCTGCGCTGGCCAGACGTCGGCACAGGGCGCGAGATGACGGAGAGGTCGTTGCGGGCGAACCCCTCGCCGCGCACCACGGCTGTTGAGTACTGGTTTTCGCCGCGGATCACGAACTCCATCGTCACGCCGTCCTCTCGCGCGACCTCGCGGAGCCTTGCGTCAGACTTCCACGTCACGCTCGAGGGCAGCCCGACCGAGCCATCGAAACCAAACCGCACGTATGAGAGCGGACGAGGCAGATAGGCCTGGCCGATGTCATCGCCCGAACCAACTCCCTTGAGCAGCGCGCCGATCGCACCGCCGTCGCGCGCGACCTTCCCGAGCCTGTACGTGGCTTCGACTGTCCAGCGGTCACCGTTTGCCGAAGCCGACGCTTTGATCATAGCTGCGTCAGCTTCCTTCCATTGCGGGCCACTCCTGCCTTTCGCGTCCAACTCCCGAACGGCCACAGTCGCGCGTCCGTCCGACCAACTGATCCGCACTTCTCGGTTGTCCGTACCATTGAGCCATCCGTCTGCCGCTGGATCGATGCACAGGACGACGTCGCGCCCGAGCGGAGCTACCGCCGCAAAGTGCAGCGACCCCGGCTCCCACTGAAGGAACCCGCTGAACCCGCCTTCATCGACGAACGGAAGCCACTCTTCTGCAACGATCCTGCCGTCGAACGCCGGCGTCAATGCGAGAAGCACCGGATCGGACACAGGCGACTGACCGATCACCACGGCAAACAACGCAGAAACCATCTTGCAATCAGACTACCGCCCAGCAGTCACGGCCCTTGAGTGTTTTCCCCACACCTCTCCCCCAGTAACAGCCCGGGTTTCGGCTCGCCCTGTCAGTCAGAGCTCCCGCCGCAAACAAACGCGGCCAAGGTCACAGACCTTGGCCGCGCTGCAGACTTGGAGAGGCGCTAGCCGACCGGCTCCGCCTCTTCCTCGACTTCCACTTCTTCGACCGCAGCCTTCGGCTCAGGAGCAACCGGAACGGTCTTCCCTTTCTCCTCAGCAGCCTTGCGCGCTTCCTCCTCGGCGATTGGGTCGACAACGTCCAAATGAATCTTGCAGTCCACGTGCCGGTGCAAGTCGATCTCGATCGCAAAGTGTCCGAGCTGCTTGATCGGCTGAAGGATTCCGACGGTCTTCTTGTCGACCTCCACTCCCAACTGAGCTTTGATCGCATCGGCGATGTCTTGCGAAGTAACAGCACCAAAGAGCCGCTGACCCGATCCCGACCTGACCTCCATCCGAATCCGCTTTCCGTCCAACTTTTCCGCGAATGCGGCGGCCGCTGCCTTCGTATCCGCAAGCTTTGACTCCAGTCGCGCGTTGCGCGCCTCCAAGACCTTCGTTTGAGCCTTGTCCGCGACCACCGCCATGCCGCGCGGGAAGAGGAAATTGCGGGCAAAGCCGTCCTTGACCTTCACGACCGTTCCTTCCTTCCCGACCTTCGGGACGCTCTGCTTCAGAATGACTTTCATCGCAATAAACCTACTTCTTGACGCCGAACCCGAGGGCAACGCCGGGGTGCTGGAATATCCGCTCCAGGCCGAACCACGCGCTGAACCCTTGGTCGAACCCGTAGGACAGCCTGAGATCCATCTGCGTCTCGTTCAGGCCGAACAGGTCGCTACGCAGATTTAGCCTCGGCGCAAGCGCATAATCTACCCCAATCGCGGGCTTCGAAGCGTACACCCCGTACCTTAGGTCTAGGCCCGGACTCAGGCCTCGCTGGAACTGGAAGTTCAGCTTGTTCGACTCCGCGGCATCGTAGAGGCCCAGGGTCAGCTTTTCCTTGCCAAAAGGCACTGAAACGTTGACGTCCGTCCGGAACCGGCCAGGGTTGGTCTCCCTGACCAAATCGGCCGAAAATCCGACACTGGAGAGCATCGCCCCGCTTCCAGGCGCGAACTTCTGAAGCGTCTGCTTGAAAGTCTCGATCAGCTCGTCTACTTTGATCGCGAGCTCATTCGCCTTCTTCGAAAGCTTGACCGCCTCGTCTGAGACGAGCACCCCGTTCTCAGCCATCGCCTCGGCGCTCGTCGCGATCCGTATCCCCGACTCGCTCATCGTTTTCACGTTTGAAAGCGTCGACTCAAGGCTGTTTCGCATCTCGGGGTCAGTGGCGAGCGAGTTCAGCTCGCTCACAAGCTTCTGGCCGGACTCGACCGCCTTGTTCAAGTTGTCGAGCAGCAGTACCGTTCGATCCTGGATGTCACCGCTCTCCACAAGCTTTCGGACTTCATAGGTCACTGCCTGAAGGTTCTCGAGGCTCACTGCGGTCGTCGCCATCATCTTCTCGATTCCTTCCGAGTTCTGCGCGATCATCGTGTCCATCCGCGTCGCAAGCCCGCCGAACCCCTCGACTGTCCTCTCGCTCGTGGCCAACAGGTTCGTGATCCCGCCCCGCAGCTCCTTGTCCTCGAGCAGTTCTCGGAAGGAGACGAGCGTCGCATTAAGTTCAGCGATCGTCGACTCCGTGTCCGGGAAGATGCCCTCCATGGGTGAGGAGAGAGAGCCCTGGATGATGTCGCCCGGACGAAGCATGGCAACTGATTCGGCGTTTGCGGGTGGGACGATCTCCACCTGCCTGTCACCGATCGCGATGAACGACGTCGGCAGCACGGCCCGAGAGCCCTTCGGAATCTGGTACCGCTTCTCGATGGCGATCGTCGCATGTGCCTTCCCGGCCGTCGCTAGCTCGACCTTCGTCACGCTTCCGATCTGAACACCGGCATAGAGCACTCGAGCGCCAGACTCGAGCCCACCAGCGTTCTCGAACTCGACGATGTACGCTTCGGTCTCAGTCGCAAAAAAGCTCTTCTTCAAGATCGCGTAGGTCGCTAACAGCAGGCCCACGAAAACGACCACGAGCAACCCGACCTTCCATGCCGCTTGCATACTGTCATTGTAGCGCGACCCTAAGGTACGCGGGGGCCGCCAAATGGCAAAGCTGGTAACCCACCGGCACTGGTACTCTCGCCCTGTCCCCTGAGTCTGCAGCCCACGCGCCATGAGTCAAAGGGCCGTACTTGCCGAGAATAGGAACAGCAGGTATTACGACCAGCCTTTTAGACTCATCGGTCTCGTGCTTTTGAACCGCCTAAGGCGTCTGAAAGAGAGGAACCGGTAAGCGTCCGATGGTCGCAGATAAGGAACCCTTAAGTCAGGGATCCTGTCTGCTCGAACAAGGATTAAGAGAACGATATGTGGCAACGATTCACAGAAAGAGCCCGGAAGGTCGTCTTCTACGCCCAAGAAGAGGCGCAGAAGTTCGGTGAGGGATACGTCTCCACCGAGCACCTACTGTTGGGTCTAGTGCGCGAGAGCGACAGCGTTGCTGCTCGCGTGCTCGAAAGGCTTGGTGTCAGCCTCAGCCGCATCCGCGCCGAGGTCGAGAAGCAGCTTCCCCGAGGCGACGCCCGCCCGTCGCAGGACATGTCGCTCACACCGCGTGCAAAGCGCGTCATCGACCTCGCCTATGACGAGGCGCGAAACCTCAACAACAATTACATCGGCACGGAGCACCTCCTGCTCGGCCTCATTCGTGAAGGCGACGGCCTGGCCGGACGCGTGCTTGCAAAGCTCGGTGTCGAGCTCGACCGCGGACGCCGCGAAGTCATGGCGCTCCAGGACAACGACGTGCAGTCGCGCGGATCATCCCGACAGGGCGGATCCAGCAGCACCACGGCGATCAAGACGCAGACCCTCGACGAGTTTGGTCGAGACCTCACTGAACTCGCTCGCGAAGGCAAGCTCGACCCCGTCGTCGGACGACAGGCAGAAATCGAGCGCGTCATGCAGATCCTTACGCGACGCACGAAGAACAACCCGTGCCTCATCGGTGAGCCCGGCGTAGGAAAGACGGCGATCGCAGAGGGCCTCGCCCTCCGCATCGTTAGCGGCGACATCCCCGACCTGCTCAAGAACAAGCGAATCGTCGCCCTCGACCTCGCCGGCCTCGTGGCGGGCACCAAGTACCGAGGCGAGTTTGAAGAGCGCATGAAGAAGGTGATGGAGGAGGTCCGCAAGGCGGACGGCCAAGTTATCCTCTTCATCGACGAGCTCCACACTCTCGTGGGTGCGGGCGCAGCCGAAGGCGCCATAGACGCCAGCAACATCATGAAACCTGCTCTAGCGCGCGGCGAGTTGCAGTGTGTCGGCGCGACCACACAGGACGAGTTCAGAAAGTACATCGAGCGCGACGCGGCCCTCGAGCGACGCTTCCAGGGCGTCAAGGTCCGTGAGCCGAACGTCGATGAGGCCATCGACATCCTCAAGGGCCTCCGCGAGCGCTACGAGGCGCACCACAACGTCGAGATCACAGACGAGGCTCTTGTCGCCGCCGTCCAGCTTTCGCAGCGATACATCACCGACCGCACCCTCCCCGACAAGGCCATCGACCTCGTCGACGAGGCCGCAAGCCGCGTACGGCTCCAGCAGAGCCTCCCACCGCTCGAAGTCCGACAGGACAAGACTAAGCTCGGAAAGCTCCGCAGCGAGTTCGACCACGTCAACCGACACACGCCAGACAGCAAGGAGGCTAAGAAGATCGAGAAAGAGATCGAGGCGCTCGAGAACAGCATTGCCGAACGCGAAGAGGTTTGGTCCAATGAGGTCAAGCCTGATGCCATCGTCGGTGAAGAGGAGATCGCCGCCATCGTCCAAAGCTGGACAGGCATCCCGGTCACCCGCCTCGTCGAGGCAGAGACCCAAAAGCTTCTCCGCATGGAGGACGACCTCCACCAGAGCATCATCGGCCAGAAGGAGCCCGTCTCCGCCGTCGCGCGCGCAATCCGCCGCTCGCGGAGCGGACTCAAGGACCCCAAGCGTCCGATCGCCAGCTTCGTCTTCCTCGGCCCCACAGGCGTCGGAAAGACAGAACTCGCCAAGACGCTGGCCAAGTACCTCTACGACAAGGAGTCGAGCATGATCCGCATCGACATGTCCGAGTACATGGAGCGGTTCGCGGTCAGCCGGCTCGTCGGCGCACCTCCGGGCTACGTCGGATACGACGAGGGCGGTCAGCTCACCGAACAGGTCCGCCGCAACCCGTACGCGGTCGTCTTGCTCGACGAGATCGAAAAGGCGCACCCCGAAGTCTTCAACCTGCTCCTACAGGTCATGGAGGACGGCCAGCTCACGGACAGCCAGGGCCGTACCGTCGACTTCCGCAACACCCTCGTCATCATGACTTCGAACGTCGGCGTCCGACCGATCTCGCTCGAGAAGGGACTCGGGTTCCGCGATGTCAAGGACGACCCGAGCGACCCCAAGGTCTACGAGCACATGAAGACGCGAATGCTCGACGAGATGAAGAAGACCTTCCGGCCCGAGTTCATCAACCGCATCGACGAGATCATCGTGTTCCAGCACCTGACGCGCGACGAGATCCTGCAGATCGCCGACCTCTACATGAAGAGGGTCAACGAGCAGGCCAAGGAGATGGGAATCACGATCACCCTCAGCGACAAGGTCAAGGACCTGCTCGTCGACAAGGGCTACGACCCGAACCTCGGAGCGCGGCCGCTACGCCGCGCGGTGCAGCGGTTCATCGAGGACCCGCTCAGCGAAGAGCTGCTCCTCAGCCGGTTCCAAGAGGGCGACACCGTCCTTGCCGACACCGACGAGGAGGGCAACATCATCTTCAAGCGCAACGAGGCCGCGACGGAACCCGCCAAGGCCGAGTCCAAGGCTGAGTCGAAGATC
>JANWJY010000102.1 GCA_025451715.1 Fimbriimonadaceae bacterium
AGAGCTCTTTGAGGACCCCGTCCGCCTCGGGGCGCAGGGAGTCCTCAAGGCCCAGTGCGGCGTACTCGCCCTCGCACTCGGCGATCGCGACAGTCATGCCGTTGTGCTGCATCTCTTCGACGTGTTCGGCGAAGTGCGCGGGGAGCAAACTGTCGCCCTGCTCGAAGAACCTCCTTTGCCCGACTCGCACGCGCTTGCCTTCGACTAGTGCGATGACGCCGAGGCCGGAGAGCGACTGGTGGTCCGTTGCCTCGGGGACCGTCATTCCCTGTGCCACTGTCGCGTCGACGATCGCCTGGGCGATCGGGTGGGTGCTGTACTGCTCTGCCGACGCCGCCATGCGCAGGATCTGCTTCGAGTCGGCGGACATGGACTCTCCATCGCGCCAGCAGGCGTCGCGCTCGGCGCACTCGGAGGCACCGACGACGGCGACGGCGACGACCGTGTCGCAGACGCAGATCTGCGCGAGCCTGGGTTTTCCGGCGGTCAACGTGCCCGTCTTGTCGAGCACGGCGGTGTCCACTGTGCCGATCGCCTCGATGTAAGCCCCGCCGCGGACAAGGATGCCGCGCCGCGCCGCCCAAGCAAGTGCGCTGAGGGTCGCCGCAGGGACGGAGATCACGAGCGCGCAGGGGCTGAGCGCGACGAAGAGGCTGAGCGACGCGTAGATCGCGCGGTGGCTGTCCTGCCCGATCGCATAGCGAACGGCGAGCGACACACAGAAGGCCGCGATGACGAAGAGGGTGTAGCGCGTGCCGAACCAGGCGCTGATGCGCTCGCCGCTCGCCTTGTTCTCCTGCGCGTCTCGGACGAGCTCGACGATCTTGTCGAGGGTCGTGCCGCCGTGCTCGGCGGTGACGGAGACGAGGACCATCCCCTCGGTGTTCTGCGTGCCGGCGAGGACGGTGTCGCCAAGCTTTTTCGGCACGAGTTGAGACTCGCCGGTCATTGCCGACTGGTCGACGCTCGTCTCGCCGTGGGTCACCTTGCCGTCGACGGGGAACGCTTCGAACGGCCTGACGCGAACGACGTCGCCGACCTTGAGTTCTTGCACTGGGACGCTTCGGTCTCCGTTTTCGGACACGACGAGCGCCGTGTCCGGGCGGAGTTTGATCAGTCCCTCGATGGCGGACTTCGTGCGCGACATCGCGTACTCTTCGAGCGTGCCGGAGAGGGCGAAGAGGAACAGGAGCACGGCGGCCTCGACGGGAAGGCCGAGCGCGACAGACCCGAACGCGGCAAGGACCATGAGGACGTTGACGTCGATCTGTCGGTCTATGACCGACATCCACGCGGAGCGGACGGCGATCACTGAGCCGGCGAGGATCGAGAGGTAGGGGACCAGAGGGTGCAGTCCAAAGAAACTGACGACGAGGGCCGCGCCGCTGATTATCGTCAGTGCAATCTGGACGCGCCTGTTCATCCTAAGTAGAAGGATATTCGAACGGTGAGAGTTCGGGGTGGGTTCGGAGGCTGGGAGGTTCGGGTTTGTAGCACGCCCCCACCTAACCTTGCGCGGGTCGGCCTCTCCATAGGAGAGCCCGACGCGGCAAGTCCCGGCGCAAAGGACCGCAGACACCGTCAGTTACCAGTGCCGGGGGAGGGATGGGAACCGGGGCAACCTTCGGAGGTGCGGACGGTCACAGTTGCGTCGGTTCCTCTTCCCTCTCTTCTGGGGCGTTGCTGCGCGGGTGGGTGCGGTAGGCGCTGACGTCGCTCTTTGTCCGGGTGTACTTCCGCAGCTTTCCGCCGAGCGATTCGGAGAGGTCGTCGAAGATCGAGTAGGAGCACGGGATGACGAACAGCGTGAGCAGGGTCGAGAGCATGACGCCGCCGATGATCGTGATGCCTATCGTCTCGCGGAACTCGGAGCCGCGGCCTATCGCGAGCGCGACGGGGAGCATTCCGAAGATCAGGGCGAGCGTGGTCATCATGATCGGACGGAGGCGCGTTCGGCCCGAGCCGACGAGCGCCTCGAATCGCGTGCTGCCACGCGCACGAAGCGTGTTGGCGTAGTCGACCAACAGGATCGCGTTCTTGCCGACGAGCCCTACGAGCGCGATGATGCCGATCATGCCGACGATGTTGAGGGTCTTGTCGGTGATGACGAGCGCGAGGATCGCGCCGACGAGCGCCTGCGGCTGTGCGAGCTGGATGATGAACGGGTACAGAAGGTTGTCGTAGAGCGACGCGAGCAGCATGTACACGAGCAGCACGCCGAGTCCGAGGGCGCCGAAGAGGTAGCCCTGTTCTCTGTTCTGCACGTTCGCCTGTCCCTGGGCCTGGTAGGTGACTCCGTCTTTGATGAGGCCCTGTTCCTCCATCCACTTTTCGACCTCTACGTTGACCGTTCCTGCTGCATAGCCAGGGAGAAGGTCGGCCGAGACCTGCACTTCTTGCGCGCGGTTGCGGCGGTCGATCTTGTCGACGCCCTGTCCGCGGACGATCTTGGCGACGTCGGTGAGGTAGATGGGGTTGCCGTCTTTGAACGTGACCGGGACCTGGTTGACGAGGTTGAGGTCGTTGCGGTCATCGAGGTCCATCATGACTCGCACGTCGTACTCGCGTCCGAGGACGCGGAACTTCGACTGGATGTCGCCCTCGTAGAGCACTCGCATGGCCGCGCCGATCTGGGCGACGTTCATGCCTGTGTCGCCCAAGCGGACGCGGTCGGGGATGGCCTGCAGCTCTGGCTTGCCAGGCTTGCTCGAGATCTCGGGCGAGACGACGCCCTTGATCGCTCCAGCGTTGAGCCCTTCTTGGATCGCGACCGCTGTTGCGATGAGCGCATCGCGGTCGTTCGACTGGAACGACATCTGGATCGGCCTGCCGAACCCTTGGCCGGAGGCCGCGCTGACGGTGATCTTTGCACCTGGGACGCGCCCGATCCTTTGCAACAGGTCGGCGGCGACCGAGGTGTCGGAGACGCTGCGCAGGTGGCCCTCGTGCTTCTTCCAGAACGCGAGCGAGTCGATCATCGCCTTCTTGTCGTGGAGCTCGACGCGCACGGTCGCGAAGTTGGTGCCCAGGCCCGCTGCGCTAAACCCTCCGCCGCCTCGCCTCCCGATGTCGCTCTGGACATACTCGGCCTCGGGGTGCGCCATCGCGACCTTCTCGATGCGCTCGGCGACCTTTTGGGTCTCGCCGAGGGTGGAGCCTGGCGGGAGCTCGACGGCGATCGAGACCTCTCCGCCGTCGCTGGGTGGGAAGAAGGCGAACTTGAACACCGCTTCCTTCTTCCATGCGCCGAACTGCTGCCCAACGATTGCGACGAGGATGAACGCACCCATGAACACGACACCAGAGAGGACAGGTTTGAAACTCACTCGCTCTGTGCGTTTGTGTGTCAGCACTGTGTAAACAAAGGCCGGTAAGAGCGCGACTATCCATGCGACGATCAGAGTGACAACCAGAGGCATCTCAGGCGGGAAGGGAATGACTCTCGATAACAGAATCATTGCGACGATGAAGTAGGCGTTGCGCACCAACGCAGAGTGTCGGTTCCTCAAGTGCGTGATCGTTGGAACTGCAAGGCCGAGGGCAAGGGCGCCCACAGCCATTACCATGAACATTGGGTTTTGAAGCGCCTCACCTACCGTTGCTGACCCTGACGTAGCGATGATGAGGAACACTGAGAACAGGGCGGCAAAGCCGACGCCGAAAACGTACCAGCGGTGGTTGAGCGCCCAAGTCAGGGCGCGGGCGTAACCGTTGCGGAACGCATCGAAGCGGGCCTCGAACCACTTTGCGAAGCGGCCGGTCGGGTGCTCCCAGTCCTCTCCCTTCTTGTACCAGCGGCTGGCGAGCATGGGTGTTACGGTGAACGAGACGAACAGAGAGAACAAGACCGTGACGGCGAAGCCGATGCCGAGCGCCTTGAAGAACTGCCCGACGATTCCGCCCATGAACGCGATGGGGATGAACACGACGACGTCTGCAAGGGTTATCGCTATCGCCGCGAGGCCGATCTCCATCCGTCCGTTGATCGCCGCCTCGACCGGTTCTTCGCCGTGCGTAAGGTGGCGGTAGATGTTCTCGATGATGACGATCGCGTCGTCGACCAACACGCCGACCGCGAGCGAGAGCGCGAGCATCGTCATGTTGTTGATCGTGAAGCCCAGGGCCCACAGTACGATGAGCGCGCCAAAGAGGCAGATCGGGATCGCGATCGCGACGATCATCGTTCCGCGCAGGTTGTGCAGGAACATGTACACGACGGCCGTGACGAGCACGATGCCGAAGAGCAGGGCGAACTGCAGGTCGAAGAGCGACTCCTCGATCTGGACGCTCGCGTCGCGCGTGACGATGAACTCGACCTTGTACTGGTCCTGTATCGAATCGATGATCGGCATGCCGTCGTTGCCGGGCGTCTTGCGGATGGCCCGGGAGATTTCGACCGCGTTGCCCTCCTTCGCCTTCTGCACCGTGATGACGACGGCGTCGGAGCCGTTGAGCCGGCTGTAGCTCCGTCGCTCGGTGTTCGCGTCGACGATCGTGGCGAGGTCCGAGAGCTTGACTTTCCTTTCGGCGCCGTCCTGTCCCTGCTCGCGCACGATGAGGTAGGTGTCACCGATCTCCTCTGGCGACTTAAACTCGCCGAGGACGCGGACTGAGAACTCTTCTGCGCCTGCCTCGACTCGCCCCGCAGGGACGTTGAGCGAAGCCTGTTGCACCGCTTGCTGGACGTCGAGGATGCCGATGCCGTAGCGCAGGAGCGCGTCCTTCTTGACGCGGACCTGGATCTCGCGCTGGTCGCCGCCGCTGACGTTGACGCTCGCGACGCCCTTGACCTGTGCGAAGCGGTCCTTGAAGACGTTGTCTGCGAGGTCGCGGAGCTGTCGGTTCGAGTGCGTGTCGCTGCGCAGGGTGAGGAAGAGGACCGGCGTCGCCGAGAAGTCGAACTTCTCGATGATCGGTTTCTCGACCTCGCGCGGCAGTTCCCCTACCCTTGCATCGACCTTGGAGCGGACCTCGTTGAGGGCAGCGTCCATGTTCGTACCGACCTCGAAGTTCAGTACGACGCTGGAGACGCCTTCCTGAGAAGAGCTCGTCACTTCAAGGAGGTTCGCGATTCCCGAGACTGACTCTTCAAGCTCGCGCGAGACGAGGTTGTTGACCTCTTCGGCGCCAGCGCCGGGATAGACCGTCGTGATGGAGATCGTGCCGAAGGAGACGTCGGGGTTCTCCTCGACGCGCATCGAGTTGTAGGCGGTGCGGCCCATCAGCAGGATGAGCACCATCACCATCAGGATGAAGACGGGGCGCTGGATCGCGAGCTTCGTGAGTCCCATTTGCTATTCCTTGCTTGGTGCCTCGACCTTGATCAGAGAGCCGTCTACGAGCGTCTCCTGTCCCTTCACGATGACCTTGTCTCCCTCGGCCAAGCCGAGGACCTCGGTGGTGCCGTTGCGGATGACGCCGGCAGTGACGTCGACGCGCTTCGCCTTGTCGCCGTCCACGATGAAGACGTACGCCTGTTGGCCGTCCTTCTGGACCGCTTCGGAGGGCATCAGGAAGACGCCGTCGCGCTTGCCGAGGATCGCAACGCCGCGCGCGAACATCCCCGACTTCAGCCCGCCTGGCACAGAATCGAGCCGCACTCGCGCGAAGTAGAGGCGTCCCGCGCCTGTCGCCTGTGGGCTGACCGCCACGAGAGTGCCCTGAGTCTTGACCCCGGCGATGGCGTCGATCGAGACCTCGACGCTCATTCCCGGCTGGACGATAGCGATCTGCGACTCGGGGACCTCGGCTTCGAAGTACGCTCCGCCCGTTCCGATGATGCGTGCGATCGTGACACCCGGAGCGACGTACGTGCCGACCTGCAGCGGCTTGCCGCTGACGCGGCCGCTGAACGGTGCGCGGATGGAAGTGTTGCCGAGCGCGATCTGCGCGAGGCGGAGCGAGTACTTTGCCGATTCCCAGTTCGCGGTGGCCGACTCGACTCGCTGCGTGTAAAGGACGTCGAGCCGCTTGTTCGCCCTTTCGATCGAGAGCTGTTGTTCGGCGGCGCGGACGTCCTGCTCTGCCGCAGAGATATCTTCCGGCCGCGAGGCGTTCTGAACGAGCCGCTGGTTTTGGAGCGCCGAGTCGTAGGCGGCGAGCGCCGACGCATATTGGTTTTCTGCCTGCTCCAGAGCGGACTTTGCGATCCCTCCTTCTTGGTACAGCCTCTTCGCGCGGTCGAGTGCGGACTTTGCGGTGTCGAGGTCGGACTTCGCCTTTTGGACCTGCGACTCTGCCTGTGCGCGCTCCTCTGGCCTCGCGCCGTTGATCAGTCGCTGAAGGCGGGAACGCGCCTGTTCAAGGCGAGCGATCGCTCCGGCGATCTGTGCGTCGCTCTTTGTCGGGCCGACTTCGGCGTCCGCCTTGGCCTGATCGAGCGCGGACTTTGCGGCCTGCACCTGCGAGCGCGCGCCGTCGACGCGCGCCTGGTGGTCGCTCGCGTCCTGCCGGGCTATCACTTGGCCCGACCTGACCTGGTCGCCGTCCTTGACGTACACGGCGACGAGGGGACCGGCGACGATGCCAGTCACGGTGACGTCGTCGGACGTCTCGATCGAGCCGGTGATGTCGAGCGTGTCCTCGATCGTCGTGGACGCGGCGCTGAGGACTGTGACCGCGGTCGTGCGGTCCTTGATGATCTCCTCAGTCTTCTTTCCTTGGGCTTGTGCGCCTCGATCTACGCAGCCGGCCGTAACGAAAACGAGTGCAAGCAGTGCAATTGGAACGTGTTTCATCGCGTTTCACCCTCCTCATTGGAGGTGGTCAAGTCGTCGGTGCCGAGCGCCCTCTGGAGCGCGGCGATCGCCGAAAGATACTGGTATCGGGCCGTCACGACCGCACCCTGCGCGCGCGTGAGCTCGGCCTGTGCGGTGGTGACGTCGAGCAGGATGCCTGCGCCCTCGTCGTAACGGAGCTGTGCGAGGCGCAGGGACTCGCGCGCGAACACCTGGCCGCTCTGTGCGACCTCGAGGGCCTTCTTGGTCGTTTGAAGCCGGGTCATGGCGTTTTGGACGTCGAGAGCAACGGCGAGCTTCGTCTGTTCCAGCCTGATCTCGGCCTGCTCTTCGAACTCCCTCGCGGCTTTGGTCCTTGCGCGCGTGATGCCGGAGTCGAACACTGGAAAGTTGATCGACAGGATTCCGAAGAGGCTTTGTACTGCCTGGCTCGGGGCGGGATCGATCACGCGAGAGTACTGTGCGCTGAAGCTCATGGACGGTTTAAGTCCGCCTGCCTCGACGCCGACAAGGCTCCCTGCTGCGCGCACGAGGTAGTCCCCCGACTTGACCTCGGGCCGGTTCTCCTGGGCGAGCGCGACCGCCGCATCGGTGTCGACGTCGACGTCGCGCAGAGTCGTCACGTCCTGTGGCTCGAAGCCTGTGTCGATCGAGCGACCGAGAAGGCTGTTCAGAGACTGCTTTGAGAGGAAGTAGTTGCCCTGCGCGTCGACGACGGCTTGCTCGCTGCGCTTAGCGTCCGTTTC
>JANWJY010000103.1 GCA_025451715.1 Fimbriimonadaceae bacterium
CCTCGAGGTAGGTCGCGCCGTTGGCGTTGAAAGCGATCCAGTTCGCGTCGTTGTGCAGCCCGAAGGTGTCGAGCCCGACGACGAAGTGGTCGTTGCCGTCGAGGTCGACGTTGTCGCGGAACTCGTCGGCCGAGATCTTCTTCGGGTTCTGCAGGTAGATGCGCGCGGCGAAGTAGATGTAGGTGTCGTCGTACGCGACCCACACCTTGCCCTTCTCGCCGGAGTCCTGGCTCGTGCCTCCGATGATGAGACTGCGCGAAATCGGTGTGACTCCAGCCCACTCCTCGGGGTTGACCACTCCGTCGATCTTCGGCGGGTTCGCCATCTTGACCGCCTGCACCGTCTCCGGGGTCGGGCTGAGCGGAAACTCCTGTGCAGCGGCTAGAGAAGCCAAGGCGAGGAAAGTCAGAGCGGACAAGCAACGATCAAAACGCACGATTGTGCTTATACGCTATTGCCTGGCTGCGGTTCCACCAAGTCCCGCGGTGTCGCCTTTACTGTCCCCGCCTTCGCGGACGTCGACCGGGGCTGAAAGCCCCGGATCTAGGCGGGCAGGAATGCCCGCGCTCCGGGGGTACGTTTTATCGACGTTTTTTTGCTCTTCTCCGTATGTGCTTGACGAGGTGGCGGCTATGCTCTCGTTGGTGATGGCTTCATTATACCTGTGAATAGGCGTAATGTCCATGATTTGGACGGTTTAGGCCTAGTGGTAGGTTCAAATTGCGACTAGGACCTTTATGGACGGGAAGCTTGGTTGATGTGATGCCCCGGTCTGCCACGTGATGTGGCCAGACCGGGGCACCCTTCGCCTTCGAGCCTATCGGACGGTGAAGGGGACGGAGACCTTGAAGATCAGGGTCTTTTGGAACGAGCTCGCGTTGGGGTCGCCGAGGATGAGGAAGTACTCCGCGCCGAGGTTGCCGCTCATCCTGTACGACACGAACCAGTTCCAGTCGTCGTCCTGCCCGACGACGCGGCCGCCGAGCGCGCGGAACTTGTCCATCTCCCAGTTGAACGTAAAGATCGTCTGGTCGGACTCGACCGCGTGCTCGACCTTTTGATACCGCAGATCGAGCTGCAACCGCTGGACCGGGCGGTAGAACACGCGCGCGGTCGTGCTCTGATACTCGGACCCTGCGACGTCACCGCGCGTGTGCGACAGCGTCCACCCGCGGCGGGTGTTGTTGCGCGGCACCTGGAGCTGTAGCGTGTGGAACGTGTTGGTGTCGTCGAGGAAGTGGTCCTGCGTGTAGCCGAAGGTCAGGTTCATGCCGTTGCGAAACGTGGCCCCGGCGGAGGCGTTGCCCATCGTGCGGTAGTGGCCACCGTCGTACAGGTCCTGGTCGACGAACGACACGCTCGAGTTGGTGTCCATGATCGCGCCGTGGGGGTGGCTCTTGTTCCATTGGGAGTTCGAGACACCGCCCTTGAAGCCGCGCTGTGCCGCGAACCCGATCCGGGGGTTGAAGTCCGGGCTGACCTGCTCGTAGATGAGCACGTTCCGAAATCCGCGGGCGTTGTACTGCCACCCAGCGCCGAAGGCGTTGCCGAAGCCGTCGACCTCGTCGTCGGTCTGCTGGTACCCGCCGAAGAGCAGATAGTCGCCTGTGCGGGTGAAGTACTCGAGCATTCCGCCGTAGTTCTCCTCGCCGGGGCGGTCGAGCGCAGTGAACGCTGTGTAGATGTTCGTACGGTTGTTCGGGCTGTAGGCGGCGGCGCCGACGAAGGCGTGCTGGTTGTCGAAGTCGATGATGCCGAGAGTGCCGATCTGGAGCTGGGGGCTGAGCGTGCCGTAAAAGTTGATGCCGGTGTCGAACGCGCCGATGCGCTGGCTGGCGAAGAGCTGGCGGTTGTTGATGCCGCCGGTGAGCAGGAACTGGTTGCCCTCGACGAAGAACGGCCGGGACTCGCCGGGGAGCCGCTCGAAGTTGCTGAAGTCGAGGTTGAGGATCTCGTTCTCGATGTTGCGGAAGTCCGGGTTGACCGTCACCACCGCGCTGAGGCGGTCGTTCAGCTCGGTCTTGACGTCGAGCCCCGCGTTGGCGATGTGCTCGCCGGTCTCGTCGTTGTATCCGACGTAGGCATAGGGCAGGAACAGGATGCTGCGCTTTTGTTCGATCTTGGGGACGTCGACGCCCTTGAGCACGTGGAACTTGGAGAAGTCGCCCTGGGTCGAATAGGCGCTGACGCCGCGCTGGGTCGAGGAGACGTACCAGTCGAACAGGAACTTCATGTCGCGCGGGCCGCTGCTCTGGAGGGGGATGACGTCCCACGCGATCCTGGCTTCCGCCTCCCATCCGTCTTCGGTGATGCGGCCGCGCGAATCGAACTCGCCGCCCCACTCGCGCTTGGCCGCTCGGCCGCCGGCGAGCTGGAGCTGTGTCGCCCCGCCGGCGTTGAACGAGAAGAAGTTGAACTCCTGGGCGTTGCCGTTGACGTCGAGGATCACGGACACGGAGTCGTCGCTGCCGAGGTCTACGTTGTCGCGGAACTCGTTCGCCTGGACCTTGCCTTTGTTGCCAAGGTAGATCCGCGCTGCTACGTAGAGGTACTTGTCGTCGTAGGCGATCCAGTACTGGGCCCTGTCGCCGCTGGGCTGGTTGTTGTTGATGACGACGAGCTGCCGCCGCCCGGTCGCCGCCCCGCTCCACTCGTCTGCGTTGACGGTGCCGTCGATCGTTGGGGGAGCCAGGAGCTTTCTCCCGTCGAGCGTGTCGGGAGTGTTGGAGAGGGTGAACTCCTGGGCGAATGCGACCACGGGGAGGGCGGCGATGAGGGCGACGAGCGGTCTGACCACGGGGGGTGTTACGATTCGTAAGGCGTGTGGGTTCCTGAAAAGGTCTACGGAGTGCGGTGGCTTGCCACCGCTGAAACTGGGCCAAGGCCCGCCTTGGCCGACCGATGACCGTGTGCTCAATGTCGCAGCCTTGCTCAAGCGCTCGCTCGGGGCAAGCCCCGAGCCGGGCGGGCTGTGGCAAGCCACAGCACTCCGACGTGGGCGACGCGAGTAACCTTGAGGCATGTTGCTGGCGCTGGTTGCCGCCGTGCTTGTCCCGCAGCCGCAAGACCCGATCGCTTTCGGACAGCGGGAGCTTGCGCGGGTGTTAGGCGCTCGGGCGTCGGACGTGACGGTCGCGTACCGGCGCGCTGGGGAGCCGGAGGGGTATTCGATCGAGCCGGGTTCAGGCGGAAAGGTCGTGATCACCGGCACCGACCCGGTGGGGGCGATGTACGGCGCGTTCGAGTTCGCCGAGCGCGTGCAGGACAGAGGCGATGCGGCGTGGGGCGAGAAGGTCTCCGGTGCGGCACATTTGCGCGATAGAGGGCTCAACCTGTTCCTGTCGCTGCCTTGGGACTACGTCAAGAACGACACGGACTACTCTCTTGAAGCCCTCAACGATCCGAGCAAGTGGTGGTTCCACAACGATGACTACTGGACGACGCTGCTCGACACGATGGCGAAGAGCCGGCTCAACTGGCTCGACATCCACGGCACGTACGACATCAGCGTCACCGACTTTCCGAACCTCTATGCGTACTTCGTGACGTCGCCGTCGTTCCCCGAGGTCGGCGTCCCGGCAGCGGTGAAGGAGAGGAACCTCGCCCAGCTCAACCATGTGGTCAACATGGCGCACGCGCGCGGGATCCGCGTGTCGCTGATGTCATACGAGGCGAAGCTGACGGTCCCGCACAAGCGGACGGTGCCCTACGAGAGCACGGAGGCGAACGCTTACACCTACACGCGCGAGGTGGTCACTGAGACGATCAAGAGGGTGCCGGGGCTGGACGCGATCGGGTTCCGGATCGGCGAGAGCGGACGCGGGGAGTCGTTCTTCAACTCTTACACCGAAGCTGTGAAGCTGGCTGGGCGCGACATTCCTCTCATCACTCGCTCTTGGATCACGCGCCGGCAGCGGGTGCTGCCTTTGGCACGGGCCTGCAAAGACTTCACGGTGCAGATCAAGTACAACGGCGAGCAGTGGGGCGCGCCGTACATGGTCGCGGGCGGGCGCGTCGCGAACTGGTACTCCTATTCGTTCGAGGACTACCTGTCAGATGCGGGAAGCCCGGAGAAGAACGCAAAGACCTGGCCGGGGAATCTGGTCGAGTCACGTGTCGGCGATAGCCCCACACCCCTAGCCCCACTCCCCAAGAGGGGAGAGGGGGATCCGGAGCGATGGCCGAGCAACCCGTACAAGATCGTGTGGCAGGTGAGGGCGAACGGGACGCACCGCATCTTCCCGTTCTACAACCCGGAGTGGGTGCGGCGGACGATCGGGTGCATGAAGATTGGCACCGCGAGCGGCTACACGATCGAGGGGCTGGACGCGTACTTCCCGAAGAGCCCGGAGTACTACCTCGCGGACCCGAGCAAGAAGGCGTACGACTGGATCCACCAGCGTGACTTCATGTACTGGTCGACGTGGGGCCGCCTCGGCTACGACCCGACCGTGCCGGATTCGATGTTTGACAAGCAAGCGGTTCGGATGCTGTCGGAGGGATCGTCGGCGTCGACGGGAGTAGAAGAACTCGTGCAGGCGTGGAAGCAGGCGAGCGTGCTTTTGCCGTGGGCGTTCATGGCGTACTCGCTCGGCCCCGACCACCGT
The DNA here is from genome assembly GCA_025451715.1 of Fimbriimonadaceae bacterium. Lineage (GTDB taxonomy): Bacteria > Armatimonadota > Fimbriimonadia > Fimbriimonadales > Fimbriimonadaceae > JADFMN01. Next base: position 4,608 of record JANWJY010000103.1, read on the forward strand.
TCACATGCGCCGGAACTCGAATGGGGCGGCGACATGAACGCTGTGATCCAAGGACAAGGCTTCGACACACACTCGTTCATTCCAATCAATGAAGCTGTCGCGAACGCGGTGACGGGCGGGATCGACGGTCGCAGGAACTCGGTTTGGAATAGATGGCCGACTGATCCGTACCTCGATGTTGCAGAGCATTCGTTCTTGAACAAGCAGAATCCGATGGAAACGCGGCTAGCCAACGAAGTCGCGCTTGTGTGCGGCATGCTGAACAGCTTGGGGGGACACTATTTGTTTAGGCGAAGTGCTGCTACGGGCCTTGCCCTCCTTGAGGCAACGAGTGGACGACAGGTGATAGAAAAGGAAACGCTGTACGACCTAGAGGCCGCGCGGCAATGTTTCGAGTGGCTTGCCAAGAATAGCCTCTACAAGCCGTTTACGGACAGGCTGAGAATGCACACAAACTCGTTCTCTTGGATGGAGGAGTACAAGAAAGTTACAGCCGAGTTTGATCGTGTTGCAACTCTCGCACCAGGAGAAATGAGAAGGCTTGATATGAACCAGGGTGGTCCGAGTTCGGGCGAAGTCACCTGGAGGCTCATTGGAGACACTGTTGAAGTGCTGTTTCGATCTAGCGAGCCGATTGATAAGGCGTGGCTAATTGAGAAGCCGCTCCCCAGCTCGACGTACTTTCATCGTCGACCAATGACGCTGGTCAATGGGCGGTTCATGTCGCGCTTCGAGAGAAAGAGTTGGGGGCACATGATTGCCGTTGATGCATCGTTGGACTCGACAGCTGGCCCGTTGCAAGCGACACGATTCCCGAATGCGTCTACTGAAACGCCATACCTCATCATCCCCTCACAGTCCGGCCCGACCGCGCAGATCTACAGCGCGGAGGAGGCGATGACGTACCTCAAGCCGGAGGTCATCGACCCGAACGAGTACGGCGCGATGATTATCGGCACGCGCGGCTGGCGGTTCTTCTCTTCGTTCGATCGGGCAACACGGAGAAAGGTGCTCACACCAGTCGAGAAAGGCATGAAGCTGCTGATCCTCCAACAGGACTTCAACCGCTACAGCCTCGACTTCCTCCCGCGACCGCTGAAAGTAGAAGGCGGGAACTGGACCACGTTCGACCCCGGCGGACAGCTCGGTCTCGAAAAGTCGGACACGGCAGACATGATGTGGCAGCGCTTCGTGCCGAGCGACGGGTGGGAGATCTTCGGAAACGGCGGGCTCGCAAGACTGAAGCACGGCAAGGGCGAGGTGTGGGTGTGCAGCGCGCGGCTGATGCAGCGAATGCACATCCCCAGCGTCGCAAAGAACTTCGTCGCGCTGCTCGGCATCGGAGGCAAACAAAAACCGACGATCCTGATCGACAGCAACAGCGAGGGCGCGGACTTCTCGAGCAGCAACCACCCGGACCTGATGAACTCGCACGACATCCCGTTCCTCACGCTCGGCGAAGTGATCGCGAACGAGCAGGGCATGGACTCGTTCACACCGGTCTCCGGACTGACGATGGACGACGACGTGCTGGGCGGGAAAGGGAAGGACATGGCGAACGCGTGGCTGAAGGCGCAGGTCGTGAAGGCCGCGAAGAAGGAGGGCCCTGCGGCGCAAGACTTCTTCGCCGACGAGCGCACGCGGCGCAAAAAGGTGCTGATGCAGTCGCTCGGGCTCGACCCGATGCCGGAGAAGACGCCGCTGAAACCGCGCACGACAGGAACGCTGCTGCGGCGCGGGTATCGCATCGAGAAAGTGGTGTTCGAGAGCCGTCCCAACTTCTTCGTGACCGCGCACGTCTACTCGCCGTATCCGCCTGTGACGCGCAAGGTGCCGGTGATCGTGAACGTGAACGGTCACTGGGCGCACAAGAAGAACGAGGACCGAATCCAGTTTCGCGCGGCGTTCCAGGCGTTGCGGGGCTACATTTCGATCGCGGTGGACTCGCCCGGCTGGTCGTTCGAGGGCAACAGCCTGATCGAGCGACGTGCGGAGGGGAACCACAACGACTGGTGGCTGGTGCAGGGCGGCACGAACGCGACGGGCTACTACGTCTGGGACACGATCCGCGCGCTCGACTATATGGCGACTCGAAGCGACACGGACATGACGAAAGTCGGGATCACGGGCGCGAGCGGCGGCGGTCTCGCGACGCTGTACACGTTTGCGGCGGACGACCGCTATGACGTCGCGGTGCCTGTGGTGTACATGGCTTCGATGGAACAGGCGCCGGACAACGGGTGCCTGTGTAACCACGTCCCGGGGACGATGCAGATCGGCGACAGGTCGGACGTGCTTGCGATCCAGGCGCCGAAGCCGGTGTTCATCATCGGTGCGGAGAGCGACCCTGAGTTTCCACCGAACGCGACGCGACTGACGGTCGAGAAGTGCAAGAAGGAGTGGGCGCTGTTCGGCAAGCAGGACGAGGTGTTCGGTCAGATCTTCCCCGGGCCGCACGACTACAATCAAGCGATGCGCGAGGCTTCGATCGGGTTCTTCGACAAGTACCTGCGCGGAGTAGGAGACGGCAGGCCGGTGCAACAGCCCCCGATCGAAGTGATCAACTCTGAAGACCGGACTCTGCTTGTGGTGGATCCGGTCCCCGCCGGTGAGCGCAC
>JANWJY010000104.1 GCA_025451715.1 Fimbriimonadaceae bacterium
CCCCCGAGCAGCTTGTCGCCGCTCGCCGTCACGACGTCTGCGCCGTCCTTCAGCGCCTCGTCGAGCGTCCTTTCGTGCGGAAGCCCGTACCGCGCGGTGTCGATCAGGCACCCGCTCCCGACGTCATCGATGAGCGCGAGACCGTTTTGGCCGCAGAACGATGCAAGGTCCGAAGCAGAGGGCTCCTCGGTGAAACCGACGATCTGAAAGTTGCTCGGGTGGCACCGTAGCACGGCGGCGGTTTCCGACGTGCGCACCGAAGAATAGTCGGAGAGCCGAGTCTTGTTCGTCGTGCCGACCTCGACCAACTTGCACGCGCTGTGCCCGACAATGTCCGGCAGGCGGAACGAGCCGCCGATCTCGACCATCTGACCGCGCGACAAGAGCACCTCGCATCCTGCGCACAGCGCACTCAGAGCTAGTACCACAGCCGCAGCGCCGTTGTTGACGACCAGCGCGTCCTCCGCGCCCGTCAGCTCTTGCAGCAGCGCACGCACGTGCTCCTGCCTGTCGCCGCGCCCGCCTAGCTCTTCGTCGAACTCCAGGACCGAGTGCGACGAGGCCACCGCCCGCACCTGCTCGATCGCGGCCGGGGCAAGCCGAGCCCGGCCCAGCCCGGTGTGCAGCACGACGCCGCTCATATTGATAGCAGGACGAAGCGACACGCCGGTCATCCCTTCCGCGCGCACGATCGCTTCGCGCAAGATCGATTCGTACTCCGCCGGCGACCCGTTCTGCACGAGGGTCCGCGCAGCGGCCACGGCACCGCGCACCGCCACGCGGCGCACGCGGTCGGAGAAACCCGCCAACGCCGAGTCCTGGGCGAGGCGGTCGACGCTTGGCAGTGAGCGGAAGTCGGGAGATTTCGGCACGGTCGCCCCCACTGTATACCGAGTTTCAGTAGAATGTCCACATGGGAGCCACACCCCCACAGTTCAATCCGCCCCGCCAACAGTCCAGCAACAAGATCTGGCTCTGGCTGCTCCTGGCGCTCGGCGTCTTCTGCATCGTCTGCGCAATCGGCGGTTTCTTCATGTTTCGGACCGTGATGGACGCCGGCATGGGGCTCGTCTCGTGTTCGATGAACGGGGACCTCGCCCGCGACTCGGTGCTCGCCTATGCTCTCGACCATGACGGCAAGTTGCCGAACGCGGCGACATGGCAAGACGACGTCCGGCCGTACTATGAGCGGCTCTACAACAAGCTGATGAGCGACTCGGACCTGAAGGACGTGCCTGACTTCTTCAACCTCAAGGTTGCGGCGCCAGGAGCGGTGCTCGAGTGTGACCTCGGTGGCGGTAAGAAGAGCGGCTTCGCGTACAACTCCCAGATCGCGGGCAAGAACACAAGCGAGTTCACCAGCCCGACCACGACGATCGTCATCTGGGAGAACGACGCCCCGTTGTACAACGCCAACGGTGACCCTGCGACACGGAGCGCGATACCACCAGCCATCATGGGCGACAAACGGGACTGGATCGACTGCATGATCGAGGGTCAGAAGGATCCAATGGAGTCCAACGACAGTGGTCTCAACTACGAGAGCCGGCCAGAAGACGGCCTTCCACCCAAGAATCCGGGCACAACGTCCGGAACCCCGAACCCCGGAGGGTCATAGGCGTCCTTCCTGGCGTATAATCAACCAGACGAGCCAATGAACACGACTCAACTGATCGCAATCGGACTTCCCACCGGCTCGGAGTGGCTGATCATCCTTGTGGTGGTCCTGCTGTTCTTCGGCGGGGCCAAGATCCCCCAGCTCATGCGCGGCATCGGCAAGGGCGTCGGTGAGTTCCAGGCCGGGCTCACCCAGGGCAAGCGCGCCCTCAAGACTGCTATGGACGAGGCCGCCTCTGAAGAAGAGGGCAAGGTCGAAGAGAACAAGGCAGTCTGAACCAAACCTCTAGAGCCCCTCGTGCGGCACGCCTGAGGGGCCTTTTAGCGTCTGGCGCCGATCCGGGCGCACCGAACCTGAACCAGACTCGTATGTAATAGGGTCATAATTCTCGCAGACCAGCAGAAAACCAAGCCATGTCCAAGCTCCTCAGACCACTCGCAGCCCTGCTCGTTTTCAGCCTGTTCGCCGTGCCCGTCCTGGCCCAAGACGACGAAGAAATGGACCCTCCGGGTCAAGAAAAGGTCGAGCCGGACGCCAAGAAGTACGACGAGGCGATCAAGGACGCCAAGAAGTACGAGGGCGCCTTCACGCTCTACGTGCGCAAGGCCGAGCTCCTGCTCGAGCTTCCCGAGGCCAACTTGGACAAGCTGTTCCTCGCGCAGGCGACGCTGTACAGCGGGTTTGGGCCCATGGACGGCCAGGCTGGCAACCCCCTGTCCGAAGGGCCGGTCGACGTCTTTAAGTGGGTCAGGAAGGATGAGAAGATCCTGCTTGTCCGGCCGAACACGAAGCACCGCTGGGCGAAGGAAGACCCTCTCGCGATCGCGAGCGAGCGCACCTTCCCCGAGGCCATCCTCGCCACGTACCGCATCGAGCAGAAGCACCCGGAGAAGAAGCTCCTCCTCGTCAACCTCACTTCGTTCTTCCAGGGCACCGTGTTCGATCTGCCGAAGGTCGTTGCCGCCGGTGCCGGCGGCGCGGCGAGCCCCGACCGCGAGCTCTCCGACCTCGACACGATCAAGAACCACGGCGCAATGACCGTTGTGCGGATGAACATGCACTACCGTTCTCAGGGCGCCGGTGAGTTCGACGAGCTCATGGCTGCGTTCGGCCTCGAGATGCCGAGTCACCTCGAGGACAAGAAGAGCATCCCGTTCAAGCTGACTTACACGCTTTGGTACCGAGACGAAAAGGACTATCTGCCGCGACTGTACGACGACAGGGTCGGCTATTTCACTCAAGACTTCTTCAGCGTCAGCTTGTTCGACAAGGTCGAGCGTACTGAGCGCTACATCACGCGGTTCGACCTTCGCAAGAAGGACCCGTTCGCCGGACTGAGCGAACCGGTCGAGCCGATCGTCTGGTACATCGATTCGAGCGTTCCCAAGAAGTACCGGCCAGGAGTGCGAGCAGGGATCCTCGCGTGGAACGAGGCGTTCGAGAAGATCGGATTCAAGGACGCGATCGTCGTCAAGGACGGACCGGAGAACGACCCAGACTGGGACCACGCCGACGGAACGCACAACGTCGTGCGCTGGAACATGAGCGAAGACGCTGCGTACGCGGTCGCGTTCTTCCGCGTCGACCCGCTGAGCGGCCGCGTGATGAACGCTGCGGTCTCTGTTGACGCGAACTACCCGACGGCGATGCTGAACGAGTACAACTACACAGTTCGGCAGGCGTCCGTCGCCGCAAAGGCAGATTTGAGCGAAAAGGTGCTGCTCCGGTCGAGCGCCGACGAGCCGAACCCGCTCCACATGCTCGTGAACGGGCTCGACCCCAAGGTCGAGGCGGTACGTAGGAACCTCGAGTCCTACGGCTGGAACAGGGGCCGTTGCGAGTACGCGAAGGAGCTCGCACAGAGTTCGACGATGGCGTGGGCGATCCTCACCTCCAACGGCAGCAAGGTGAGCGAAGAGGACTTCATGTTCCAGTTCATGGCGGACCTCGTCATGCACGAAGTAGGTCACTGTCTGGGACTCCGCCACAACTTCGCAGGCTCGACGAACCTCACTGTGATGGACTTGCTCAACGACGCGAAGGTCAAGCAGTTCGGGCTCTCCGCCAGTGTGATGGACTACACACCGGTCAACACCCCGGCCGTGCTCCGCGGCAACGGTGTGTTCTTCAACGCGGCACCCGGCCCCTACGACAGGTGGGCGATCGAGTACGGTTACACGCCTTCTAACGCCAAGAGCCCGGAGGAAGAAAAGACGCTTCTCGGCCTGATCGCAAGGCGCTCGGGAGAACAGGGGCACACCTACCTCACCGACGAGGACGCAGACGGAATGAACCCACTCGCCGTTCGGTTCGACCTTGCGTCGGACACCCTCGAGTGGATCAAGACCGACCTCAAGGGCAACGGTATCGTCCGAAACTACGCGGTCAGCGGACTGATCAAAGAGGGCGAAAGCTATAGCCTACGCACACGCATCATCCTTGCGACTTACCTGCGCAACGGGCGCTCAGCGCTCACGGCGACGCGATTTGTCGGCGGCGTCGAGATGCGGCGGATGCACAAGGGCGACGTCGGCGAGAAGCCGACGCTCGCGCCCGTCGAACCCAGGCTCCAGCGACAGGCGATGAAGCTGATCATCGAAAACGTACTCATGACAGAAAGGGTCACACTCTCCGCCGACGTGATGAAGCGCATGAACATGGACCCGGAGGACGGCGACGGAGGAAACTGGAACGCGCCCCTGCGTTCGATCATCGGCGGAAACCAGATCGCGGTGCTCTCCGCTCTGATGAGCGCGAACAAGATCGACGACATCCTCGAGAACGACTTCAAGATGGAGGGCCAGGCGGACAGGTACACCGTCGCAGAGCATTTCAACTGGATGTTCGCCGCCGTGTTCAAGGAGATCGGTCAGAACAAGAACATCACCTCGATGCGACGCGACCTGCAGCGCTACATGGTGAACGGACTGATCCTCCAGGCCGGCGCGCCCTCGCGGGCGATCGCCGACGACGTGCGGGTCGTGTGCTCACAAGGGCTCTCAAGGCTGAAGGTGCGCTTCGACGACCAGGCCATGAACGGCAAGGGCCTCGACGAGATGACCGTGCTGCACCTCAAGGACATGTCGGCGAGCATCGATCGATTCCAGAAGCGCGTGCTGATGGGCAGGTAAGCCGTTGTCAGAAACCGCCCCACCGACCGCAAGCGCGATTCTCGATGAACTGCGGGAGTTCATCGACGGCGCGCTTGCCCGGGCGGCGGGCGACACGACCGCAGTCAGGCCATCGCACCGCGTGCCGTTCCACTGGCCCCCGCACGCAGTGAGCTTCGACTATCACGTGCTGCCGAGCGACTGGACCTCCAAGGCGCAGATGGAGGCGCACGGCGAAGTGTTCGAGGTCCAAGTCGCAAAGACCGCCGTCGGCGTGTTCGGCCGTTGCGAGCGGCTCTGGAACGAGGCTCGTGGCGAGACCCTCGAGGAGATGCTAGAAAACCTGAAGGAGGGCTGCGAGCCGTACTTCGAGAGGCAGTTCGCGATCGGACGCACAATTGGCACCGACGTCCGCTACGACGGGCTCCTGCAGGACCTTGCGCCCGTCGACCTCGTCAAACTGCTCTACTGCTCCGACCGCGACGTCGCACACGAGGCACACACCATCATCGAGACCCGCGCGAGCTCCGGCGTCTACTCCGACGCGCTGGTCGAGATCATCCGCGACCGAAAACACCCGGCGAGACGGATCGCGCAGTGGTGCGTGCTCGACATGTTCGAGGACCTGCCCGCCTTCTACCCCACGCGAGAGGCACAGAACCGCGCGGTCGACGCGATAAAAAGCCTCATGTGGGAGGCCGAGGACGACCACGCGCGTACGGTCTACAAGGCCGGCGTCGTGCTCGGCGGGCATATCTGCACAGATGCGGCCGCAGCCGCGCTCATCGACTGCATCGCCGCACCGAGCCAGTTCGGTCGTCGCTCTGCGATCCACGCTGTGTTCCACCTCAACGAGTGGATGCCCTCGCGCAAAGGACAGATACTTACCAAGCTCCGCAATGCCGCGACAAGCGACCCGACGCAGCTCCTGCGCGAGTTCGCCCGCAGCATGGTCCGCGACATCGAGGCCGGGAACACCGAGCACGCCACCGAGCCCGTGTTCGCCGATGAGGCATAAATGGTCGCCTCCCTCATCGCGCTCTCACTCGCGCAGTCATCCATCGGCTCCGTGCTCGACGGCGAGTCCCTGCAGGGCTCTATCGCCGGGACCTGCGTGATATCGCTCGACGGCAAAGAGGTCTACGGCAGGCACGCGGACGTGCGGCTCGTGCCCGCGAGCAACCAAAAGATACTGACGGCGGTGTTCGCGATCGCGACCCTTGGACTGGAGTTCAAACCCAAAACCCGCATCTGGAAAGAAAAGAACTACGTGTTCGTCGACGCGAGCGGCGACCCAACGATCACAAAAGAGCAACTGGAGAAGGCGAGAAAAGCGCTCGGGCTCGGGAAGGACCTCGCAGTGAGGGTACGACAGCCGTACAGGCCAGTGGTCCCGCCGTCGTGGGAGCACGACGACCTCCCCAACCGCTATGCGGCTAGAGTGACGGCGTTCAGCTTCGACCGTGGAGGCTTCGAAATCTGGTCGGAGAACGGACGGCTGCGACCGCTCGACCCTGTGTACAAGATCACGGTCCGACACACCGCCGGCGGCAGCGCCGCGAAGATCGACTATCGCCCGGAGCAGCGGCTCGCGATCGTCACCGGGAACATTCCGGACGGCACAAAGATGATCGAGGCGTTCGCGATGCCTGACCCGGACACGACCGCTGCACGGGTCCTCGGCGGCACCATCGTGCACACAGACCAGGCTCCGCCGACGCGCAAGCCCGATTACGTGATCGAGGGCCCCTCGCTCCGCGAGATCCTCAAGGAGTGCCTCGAAAAGAGCGACAACAACTTCGCCGAAAACCTGCTGCTGATGTCCGCGACCAAAGTAAGAGCACTGGGGACCGAATCGTACGCCGACGCCGCGGACAGGATGCGGGAATTCTTCGAAAAAACGGTCGGCGTCAAGGAGGGCGGAGTCCGGCCGGTCGACGGCAGTGGGATGAGCCGGCACAACCTGGTCACACCGCGGGCGATGTGCCAAATCTTGGCCTGGGCGTACCGGCAATCTTGGCGGGGCGACTTCCTTCGAACCCTGGCTGAATCGGGTGAAGGCACCCTTGAATCCCGCCTCCGTTCAAGTACCTTTATCGGCAAGACTGGCACGCTAAGTGCAGTAACATGTCTATCGGGATACGTTAGGCCAGGTTCGGACCAGACCATGTTTGTGAGCATGCTGTTCAACAACACGATCGCTCCAGCGAGCGAGGTCAGGACCGCACAAGACCGAGTGATAGCGATCCTAGAGAAGGACTCGAAGTGAAGATAAGCGCCAGCGTTTCAAGCGTCCGCAGTTCTCTGTTCCCCACGAGGGCGCTGATGCTGCTCCTGGCGATCGGGTTCGCCGACCTCATGTTGACCGCAGTCCTTCATGCGAACAGGCTGATCACAGAGATGAACCCGCTCATGCGGCCGCTCATCGAGCAGAGCGAGTGGCTGTTCGCGGTCGTGAAGTCGTCGACACTGGTCGCAGCGTGGTGCGCGCTCGCGTGGTACGCCAAGCAGAACATCGAGTTCGTCCGTAGGGTCTGCCTACTGAGCAGCGCGCTCTACCTGATCATTTGGAGCGGCTGGTTCCTCGCTTCCGCGCAGTGACACCGGAACGTAGTCGTCGCTGTTCGTCAGCTCACCCGTCTCTTCTGCGAGCACCGCTGCCTCCAGCGCCGCGATCGCGACCTCCGCGTGCCTCGCGTCAGGCTCCGCCGTCGTGATCAGCTGCGTCTTCAGACCTGGCCAAAGCACGATGTTCACCCACCTCTCGTTCTTGAACTTCCCTGCAAGCCGGATGATCTCGTAGCTGATCCCCGCGACGAGCGGGAGCAAGGCGATCTCGACCGGTAGCCTTGTGATCGCGATCAGCCAACTCGCCGAGTCGGCCGGCACGATAAGGTCGCGCGGCACGAACGGGAACAAGAGGAAGCTGACGATGAACACGAGCAGCGCAAAGTTGGTCCCGCACCGCGGGTGGAGCCTGGTCTGCCTGAGGCAGTTCTGCGGCGTGAGCTCCACACCGGCCTCCATCGCGTTGATCGCCTGGTGCTCGGCGCCGTGGAACCGGAACACCTCGAGGATCGCCGGATAACGGCGGATCAGCGCGACATAGCCAATGAACATCACGAGCTTGATCGACTCGACCAGCACCGTCGTGAACATCCCGCGTTCGTTGCCCTTCGGCTCGATCCCGATCGTCTTGCCGAACTCGGAGATGTACTGGCCGGCGAAGTTCGGGAACACGTTGAAGATCAGAAACCCGATAACGAGCGAGAGCACCAGCGTGACGCCGAGTATCAGCTTGTCCCAGAACGGCTGGTTCTTCTCGTAAGCGATCTGCATCCTGCTCGGCGGCTTGTCCTTTTGCTTTTCAGGGTGGACGGTCTCGCCTTCTTCCGGCTGGAACTTGGCGTCGAGCTGCACGTCGCCGGCGATGCGCATCGCGCGCATCCCGAGTCCCATCGTGTCGAGCAGCGCGAAAGTCCCGCGGAGGAACGGTTTGAGGAGCCACTTCTGCCGACCGATCCAAGTCTTTTCGACCGGTTCGGTCTTGACGAAGATCTTTCCGTTCGGAGCGCGGCACGCGACCGAGTAATAGCTCGGCGAGCGCATCATCACCCCTTCCACGACGGCCATTCCGCCGTAGGACTTCTTCTTCTCGTCCGGCATTAGGTTGAGTCTACCTATCGGGGTTTCTTGCGCCGGACGTTAGGCGCTCGGGCGGTAACCTGCGTGTGATGCCAACGGTCAACGACGTGCTCGAGGCCCTCGAACAGATTGCTCCGTCGCGATTCGCATTCTCGTTCGATCACATCGGGCTCCAGATCGGGGATCCAACTGCGAACGTCTCAAAGATCGTTGTGAGCCTCGATCCATCGCTCGCGGCGGCACAGTTCGTCCGCGCTCAGGGAGCGCAGATGCTCGTGTGCCACCACCCCGTGGTCTGGGACCCGCTCGCAGACCTTCGGTTCGACTCCCACAAGGGGTCGGTGCTCCGCGAGCTGCTCGAGGGCGGCGTCGCGTTCGCTGCGGCCCATACCAACTGGGACTGCGCGCCCGGAGGGATCAACGACGTTCTCGCCGAACTGATCGGGCTGCAGGACGTGCGCGCGATCGGTTCAGTGAGCGACAAGGAGCCTGGCGGGCATCCCATCTCTCGCATCGGTTCGCTACCGAATCCGATGGAAGCCGACGACTTCCGCGAGTGGCTCGACACAAGGCTCTCCACTCGCACCCTGCTCTGTGCTCCAGACGGCCAAGTTATCAAGACCGTGGCCGTGTGCGGCGGCGCGGCGGCCGATGAATGGATGCATGCACAAGGCGCCGACGCGTTTGTCACGGGAGAAGTCCCGCACCACGTCATGGTAGAAGCCAGTGAGCGCGGCGTGGCGATCGCCGCGGCTGGCCACTACGCGACCGAGAACCCCGGGACGATGCGCCTTGCAGACCGTCTCGCCGAACGGTTCGAGGTCGCGAAGTTCGAACCGCTGCCAGGCAAATCCGGCCACCCACTCTGACTTCGACAAAGGTAGCCTCATCGAATGCCTGCGCGACTTCTACAGACGGCTCCAGTAATCCTTGTCCGCGACATCGTCGCGTCCATCGCCTACTGGCGCGACAAGGTCGGGTTCGGGTGCGAAAGAACCTACGGCGACCCGCCGAGCTTCGCGATGCCTTCGCGCGACGGAGTCGTGATCATGCTCGCCCAAACCCCGACAGGGGTCGACCCGCCGCTTCCTAACTGGCGCGTGGTCGACAAGACCAACAACGCCTACATCTGGGTGGACGATGCGAGTGCGCTCTACAAGGAGCTTCAAGAGAGCGGCGCGACCATCGACTACACGATCTACGACACGCCCTGGGGCACACGAGAGTTCGGCATACAAGACCTCGACGACCACGATGTCACGTTCGGACAGGTTCTGCAAAGGGAATGAGCCCCGGGTCTTAATGTCGCATTCCGGCAAGACCCGAAAAAAGCGGAGACAATCTTCATAAGGGGCCTTGACAGGCCAGACCCAATCTGGTAATTTACCAATCGGTTATATAACCGGACGGTAAAACGAATATGCAGGCAGACCACCTCAGCTCGACCTTCGCCGCCCTCGCTGACCCCACCAGGAGGGCCATCCTGGCCCGTCTGGCGAGCGGTGAGACGACAGTGAAGGAGCTTGCCAAGCCGTTCCAAATGAGCCTCCCCGCCGTCTCAAAGCATCTTAAGGTGCTCGAGAGCGCGGGTCTCATCAGCCGTAGCCGAGACGCTCAGTGGCGACCCTGCAAGCTAGAGGCAAAGCCCCTCAAGGAGATCGACGAGTGGGTGGAGCGCTACCGCAATCACTGGGAACAGAGTTTCGACCGTCTCGACGCATATCTCAAAGAGCTTCGGAGTAAGGAAAAGAAAAAATGAGCAAGACAGCTACAGAACTCGTCCTCACACGCGTCTTCGACGCGCCACGCGATCTCGTATTCAAGTGTTGGACCGAGCCCGGGCACTTCAAAAAGTGGTTCGGCCCGGTGGGCTTCACCATTCCCGAGTGCACGATTGACCTGCGCGTGGGCGGCAAGATGCACTCGGCCATGCGCTCGCCCGATGGGATGGACATCTGGTTCGGCGGCGTGTACAAGGAGATCGACCCACCGAAGCACCTCGTCGTCACCGACTATTTCTCGAACGAGGAAGGCGAAGTGATCGATCCGACCGAGATCGGTTTTAGCGACGACTGGCCGAAGGAGTCGTCATTCGACATCACCTTCGATGAGGTCGAGGGCAACAGGACAAAACTCACCGTTCGACACATCGGTGTGACAGAGACGCTTGCGAAGTCGGTCAAGGAGGACCAGGGCTGGAGCGAGTCCTTCGACAAGCTTGACCAGTACATTGCAGGCATGTGAGGAGAGCGCAGGAGAAAACTATGACAAAGATCACCCCAAACCTATGGTTCAGCGACAACGCGGAGGAAGCCGCGAAGTTCTACACGTCGATCTTCAAGAACTCGAGCATCGGAGCGATTTCCCGGTACGGAGACGCTGGATCCAGTGTCTCTGGCCAGAAGAAGGGCTCTGTGATGACCATCCAGTTTACGTTGGACGGACAGGAGCTCATCGGCCTCAACGGCGGGCCGATATTCAAGCTCAGTGAGGCCGTCTCGTTCGTCGTCGACTGCAAGGACCAGGCGGAGGTCGACCACTACTGGAGCAAGCTGTCCGAAGGCGGCGAAGAGGGCCCGTGCGGCTGGCTCAAGGACAAGTTCGGCCTTTCATGGCAGGTCGTGCCGAGCGTCTTGCGCGAGATGATGGCGGACAAGGATCCGGCTCGAACCGATGCAGTGATGGAAGCGATACTGAAGATGCACAAGATCGACATCAAGGAGCTCGAAAAGGCATACGGAAAGTCGCTCGCAAAGGCAGACCGCTGACGATGAGGACAATACCGATGAAACAGACCACGTACAAAGTTGAGATCACGCTTCCGACCGCTACGGACGTGATGATGAAGCGGCAGTTCGACGCGCCGAAGAGCGTCGTGTTCGACG
>JANWJY010000105.1 GCA_025451715.1 Fimbriimonadaceae bacterium
ACTCATCGCCCTCGCGGCGGAGATCGGCGACGTGCCGCTCGGCGGCGCAAAGATCTGATACCCCTCTCCCCTCAGGGGGAGAGGGGCCAGGGGTGAGGGGAAACGCCTCGCGAGACTGAAAAGCGAAGCTGAAGCTTCGCACTCCAAAAACAAAAAAAATGACACGAGAAGACTATTACGGTGCCGGCAACGTCGGCACGCACAGCAACTTCAACGACGCGGCCAGCACGACCGCGACGAACCTCACGACCAAGAAGACGCGGCTGCTGAGCATCGACGCGCAGAACAAGGGCGCGGCCAACGCGTTCCTGCGACTCTACGACAAGGCCACGACGCCTGCGCCCGGATCGGACGTGCCGAGGATGACGTACATGCTCGCGCCGGGGGGCGGGAAGGTGATCGAGAAGAACATCGCGCTCGAGTTCGCGAGCGGCTTCGGCTACGCGATCACCGGCGGCGCGGGCGACACCGACGCCACCAACATCGCGAACGGGGCCGAGGTCGTGGTCAGCTTCCAGTACTACGACAAGCTCTGACGCCGGGCCGATGAGCCTTTGACACCCATGCCGGAGCCCGCAGGGCACTCCCCGTTCCCCTGCGGCTCCGGTTCTTGCCGTAAAATGGAGCCGTGACGGTCCTGGTCGCGATGGGCGAGCGGCACGTGCTGCGCCTCTGCGAGGTGAACTTGCAGCGGCAGGGCTGGGACGTGCTCATGGCGTCCTCCGACCTCGAGTGCCTGCAGACCGCGCGGACGTGCCTGCCGGAGATGCTGGTGGTCGACGCCTCACTTCTCACCCGGGGCGGCGCGATGGTGCGCGACACGCTTGCTGAGGATCCGCTCACCGCCCAGATCAAGGTCATTGTGTTGGGGGAGGAATGGCCGAAGCCCAAAGCGTGAAGAAGCGGAGCAGGCGGTGGGTGGTGGTCGCAGTCGTTGCGCTGGCCGTCGCGCTGCTCGTCGGCGCGCTCGTGTACCGTGAGCCGCCGCCGTACGAGTTTCTCCGAAGAGAGCAGCGCGCTTGGACGCACATAGCACCTTATCCTGCCGCCCGGGGAGACGCAGCAATAATCAGGTACGTGAGCGATCTCAGCGTCGGCGAAGTCGAAGAGAGAGCAAAGAGGGAACTCATGACAAAGGGATGGTCCGTCCAAAACGGTCGGTTCGTTTCACCGAGCGGGATCGCCGAGACCTTTCGCGTTGGGAGCGCTGACGGGTATCAAGCTGAGGCAGGACGGTGGGTCCGTGGCAAGACCGTCATCAACATCGATCGTCCCGCTACCCTTCAAGACCGTTTCCACGCCTCGATCGACTGGCTGCTGGGCCGATAGTAACCTCCCTGCCAAACAGATTCCGTTGTACAATAAACACACCCAGGCGTCCAACCTAGGGAGCGCGGGGCGCGGGGTAGGAGGCAAAACCATGCCGAAGGTGTTCCCGTTCCACGCAGCGGCCGACCCGGTCTACCACGACAACGACCAGTGCAAGAAGGGCCAGGAAGTGCCGCTCGAAAGGCGACTGAAGGGCAACGAAGGAAAACCGCTCTGCAAAGAGTGCGCCGAGCTCGACCAGCTCGGCAAATAGCGGTCCGGCTAACGGAACACGACGAGCGTTCCGTACACCTTCACGCCGCCGTCCTCACTGCGCACGATCCGACGCGTGATCCTCGACCACACGGCCTCGCCGTCCGGCCGGATGAACCGGAGGTCGCCTTCGAGCCGGTCGAGCCCGTGTTCCACTGCGTGATCCATGGATTCAGCGATCGAGGCGAACTCTGCCGGAGGGAGCAGCGCCTCAACTTCTGAAAGGGCGAGCGACCGCGCGCCGGGACGCCCGATGATTTCCGCGAGCCCAGAGTCGATCGTGAACACGCCGCCCGAATGGTCGCGCTCCCAGTGACCGATTTGAACGATATTGTCGTGACCGGGCCGACAGTCCAGCGAGCGCACTCGAAACCCGTAGACCTTCGTCACCCTCCCTTGCTCGTTCCTGATCCCGTGCACAGACGAGTTGACGAGCTCCACGCCGCGCGGCGTGACCATGCGGAACACGAGGTGCACGCTGTCCATCTTGCCGTCGGCGACGGCGAAGACGCTGTCGCGGACCCGATCGACGTCTTCCGGGTGCGTCATGCGGGCATAGTCGAGCGCTGGGTGCGGGATGCCCCGCTCGAGCCCGTGGTCGTCGTTGATCGTGTCGGTCGCCAAAAGCATGCGGGTGTCCGCGTCCATGACCCATCCCTCGGTCAGCAGGGGGTTGAGGGGGTCAGGAAGGTTTGAGGAGAGCTCGTCCGTGACGTAGGCGGCGACGAGGGCAGGGCGCGGGCCCTCGCCCACCTTCTCGCGTATTCGAGACCAGTACGTCCGAAGCGTGTTGACCGAGACGTCCAGCTCTTGCCCGATCTGCTTGTCGACGAGCCCCGCGGCGGCAAGCCCGATCACCTGGCGCTCCCGGTCAGAGAGCGCCTTGAACGGGCTTTCCGGGCTCGCCTGGCTGCGCACTATCCCTCAGTATAAGCTGGATTCTCCGGGTTTGAAGGATCTGACTGATAGGTCGGTCTGGGTTTTTTAGACGGTCAGATAGGGCCGATGCGACGTTACAATTGCTGGCAATTCGAAGCCGCGCTGCGGGAACAAGATCAGAATTGAACCTGAATCGTGGCAACAAGTGCCACTTGGGTTGGGGGTCGCACAAAGTTGCGACATCGTAGCTACCGCGCTAAAACGCATTATTCACGAGCCCGGTGATCCTGTCGGTCGCCTGAGGTACAGAACAATGACAACGCCGCCACCCGAGGTCACTGCGCACCTAAAGCGCTCGATGAAAGAACAGTTGAAAATGGTGTTGAGTCACCTCAGCTCGGATGTGCTCATCAACCCCAGGTTCGTCCGAGAGCACACGCTGATCGTCGTCCAAATGGCCGAGGCCCTCTTGGAGCCAGACGAGCGGCTAGTCAAGTTTGTGCCGGTGATCATCAAGGTCGAACAGGGCAGCGACAAAGGGTAGCGAAATTGAAATCGGGCCGATAGGTCCGATGCGCCGTCAAAAATGCTTGTCTCTCGATCGCTCGCAGGGGGATCTAGAACAGTTTTGAACCTGATCCTCAGCCTCAAGTGCCGCAAGGCCGGCGAGTCGCACAAAGTTGCGACAGGGGAAGAGCACTTACGAAACGCAACATATCACGTCCCGCAGCCCCTTGCTCGTCGGAGACAGGAGTGAATTGAGAACCCCACCGCCCGAAATCACCGCGCACCTTAGGCGCACGATGCAAGAACAGTTGAAAATGGTGCTGAGTCACCTGAGCACGGATGCCCTTATCAACCCCATGTTCGTCCGAGAGCACACCATGATCGTCGTCCAGATGGCCGAGGTCCTTTTGGAGCCTGATGAGCGCATGGTGAAGTTCGACCAGATCAACGAAAAGCTCAAAGGCGTGCGCTCGACCGAGTAACGGTTCCCGACGACAAATCGACCCCTGGGCAGACAGCGCAGTCCCGCCCACCCTGATACACTGGGAGAATGACCCGCCTGGCGATCTACCCCGGCTCGTTCGACCCGCCGACTCTCGGGCACATCGACATCATCGGCCGGGCGGCCAACGTGTTCGACGAGCTCATCGTCGCGGTAGGGCACAACGCCGAGAAACACCCGTTCCTCGACCCGGTCGACCGAGTCGCCGCGTTGCGCGAGTGCATCAAGGACATCAAAAACGTCAAGGTCGAGCAGTTCACGGGTCTCCTCGTCGACTTCGCCCGGCGCCACGACTGCCGCATGCTCGTGCGCGGGATGCGGGTGGTCAGCGACTTCGAGTACGAGTTCCGCGTCGCGAGCGCCAACCGCGTGATGGCACCCGAGATCGAGACCGTGTTCCTCACCACGCGCGACGAATACTCCTTTTTGGCCAGCTCGGTCGTCAGAGAGATAGCGACCCTCGGTGGGGACTACTCGCCTTTCGTGCCCGCGCCCGTGTTCGAAAGGATCAAGGCAAAGCTGGCAAAGTAGCGGTTCTCGAGACCCCAGGGGCAGCTAGGACGACGTGATATGCTAGACCAGCACTCAGGAACACCGCCCATGGTGAAAAAGGACTACAACATCGACGTGCTGAGGCTGCTCGACAACCTGAGCAACTTGGCCGAGAAGCCGCGGTCGTTCATCGGGCTCACGCTGGGCTACAACCGCCAGGAGTTCCAGATCCAGATCGACCGCATCAAGGGCTCACTCCCGCGCGACGTCAAGGACGCCTCGAACCTTCTCCGCGAGACCGAGCGGGTGATGGAGGCCGCCGACGACGAGGCCAACCGCATCATCGACCAGGGCCGCCGCGAGGCTGCGAAGTCGATCGAAGAGGCGAGCCAGGAGGCGGCGCGGATCCTCGAGCACGCCCGCATCACACAGATTCAGATGGTCAGCGAGGCGGAAGTGCTCAAGCTGGCAAAGGCGCAGTCAGAAGAGCTGCGGAGGTCGGCAGAGAACGACGCCGCGCAGCTAAGGCGCGAGGCCGACCGCTTCGCCTACGACACGCTCGACAACCTCGAGGCCGTCGTGAGCAAGGTCATGAGCACGGTCGAGCGCGGTCGCGCAGAGCTAGACCGCCCAAAAGCCCCGCAGAGCCCGGTCGTCAAGGCGATGACTGAGCGCGAAAGCGCAACGGTCTAACGCCGTGATCGGCGCGCTCGCGGTGGCGGTCGGTGGTGCGTGCGGCGCGCTGCTGCGGTACTTCGCCGGGCTCTGGCTTAACCGCGCCGATTTTCCTTATGGCACGCTCGCCGTCAACCTCGTCGGCTCCTTCTTGATCGGCTTCCTGGTGCTTTACGCCGCAAAGCAAAAATGGGCAGAGCCGACGACGCTCTTCGCCGTGACCGGCGTTCTCGGCGGGTTTACGACCTTTTCGGCGTTCAGTTTTGAAAACCTGGAGATGGTACAGGACGGGAAGCTGGGAATGGCCTTCGGCTACGCCGTTGGCACCGTCGTGCTCGGCCTGGCCCTAGCCTGGTGCGGGTTCGCCCTGGCCCAGAAGATCACGGGCTGATCGTTCTAAAATAGCCCTCTGATGGGCAAAGCGCTGATCGTCTACTCCGGTGGCCTGGACACGACCGTGTGCATCCCGCTCATGCGCGAGCAGGGGTTCGGCGAGATCGTGACGGTCACAGTGGACGTCGGCCAGCCCGCCGAGGACATCGCCCAGGCCGCCGAACGCGCGAAGATCCTGGGCTGCGAGCACTTTACGCTCGACGTGAAGGACGAGTTTGCGCGCGAGTACTGCATGCCCGCAGTGCACGCGAACGCCGACTACTTTGGTTATCCGCTCAGCACCGCCATCGCGCGCCCATTGATCGCCAAAAGGGCTGCGTTGAAAGGTCTCGAAGTCGGCTGCGACGCGTTCGTGCACGGATGCACAGGAAAGGGCAACGACCAGTTTCGCATCGAGCACGGCCTCAAGATGTTCGCCGGTGACCTGCCCGTGATCGCGCCCGTGCGCGAAAGAAACCTGACGCGCACGTGGGAGATCGAGTACGCCGAGAAGAACAACGTGCCGATTGGGCAGAGCAAGCACAAGATCTGGTCGATCGACGAGAACGTGTGGGGACGGTCGATCGAAGGCGGCCGCCTTGAAGACCCGACGTACCAGCCTCCTGAAGAGATCTTCCAGTGGACATCTTCAGTCGAAGACGCGCCGAACACGCCCGAAGAGATCGAGATCGCGTTCGAGAACGGGAACCCTGTCGCTATCAACGGCGAAGGGATGACGCCCCTTGCGATAGTCGTGCGCGTGAACGAGATAGCGGGCCGGCACGGCGTCGGTCGCATCGACATCATGGAAGACCGCATGATCGGTCTCAAAGTGCGCGAGAACTACGAGTGTCCGGGATCGACCCTGCTGATCGCCGCGCACCGTGCCTTAGAAGCGCTCGTGACCACGCACGCGGAAAGGGCGTTCAAACTACAGGTCGACCAACAGTGGGCCGAGATGGCGTACCGCGGGCTTTGGTGGGAGCCGTTCATGGATGACCTCAACGCGTTCATCGGGTCCGTGCAGTCGCGCGTTTCCGGATGGGTGAAGCTGCGATTGTACAAAGGCGGCCTCCAAGTGACTTCAAGAGGCTCCGACTGGGCGCTGTACAGCGAGGCCGCGGCGAGTTTTGACGACGTGCAAGTGCTCGAACAGAGCAAGATGACGGGAATGGTGCAGACACACGGCATGGAGAGCCTCCTGTACGCCAAACTGAGGAAGCGATGATGGCCACCGCTTCCCGCGCGCTCGAGACGCTCCTTGCAGGCAACGAGCGGTTCCGCACCGCCAACGGCACTCCGTACCGTTACACCGCCAAAGACCTCGCGCACCTGGCCGACACGCAGTCGACGATCGCCGCGATCCTGACGTGCAGCGACAGCCGCGTCGCGCCCGAGGTCGTGTTCGACCAGCCGCTTGGCACGGTGTTCGCCGCGCGCACGCCCGGAAACGTCAGCGCGGACTCGGTCAAGTGGATGATCGACATCGCGGTCGAGACGCTCGGCGTGCCCTTGTTCCTCGTCGTCGGCCACACGGGCTGTCTCGCAGTCGGGCAGGTCGTGCACGGTGAGCTGACCGGCCCCGGCGGCGCGCGTTGCGCCCAGGTAAAACCCGCGGTGGTGATGGGC
>JANWJY010000106.1 GCA_025451715.1 Fimbriimonadaceae bacterium
AGTCCAGTGCCGCCAGGCCCGCCGTGAAGGAACACGACTGGCGCACCTCTCACATCGCCACGTGCTGGCAGGACCGTGACTGGGAGCTTGAGAATCCGGCTGAGGCCCTCATAGCGCTCTGGAACCTCGAGCGAGCCTCTGCGAAGGGTGAGGGCCTCGCCGCCGTACGTGACGCTCGCAGTAGTCCACTCGATCTTCGGCCCATCCTGCATCAGTGCTATTGCGGCCGCGCAAGTGAAGAGCATCGTCTGACCTTACTTGGTATTAGACGTCCGAGTTTCAGCCCAGACGCCGAACTGGACGGCAGGTACCCTTTAGTCCGCTCATGTCTCTTGTTCAAATCATTCCCCTCGGGGGCGCCGGCGAGATCGGCAAGAACTGCACCGTCGTCCGTCAGGGCGACGAGATGATCGTCGTCGACTGTGGGATCAGCTTTCCGCACGAGGAGCACTTCGGCGTCGACATCGTCATCCCAGACTTCACTTTTCTGATCGAGAACAAGGACTTGATCCAAGGCGTGTTCATCACGCACGCGCACGAGGACCACGTGGGGGCTCTGAGCTTCCTTCTGCCGGAACTGGAGGTTCCGGTGTACGCGACGACCTTCGGCGCAGCGATGATCAAGAGCAAGCTGGACGAACGGATGCGTGGCGCGAACCCGGACATCCATATCGTGGAGCCAGGCGACACGGTCGAGGTCGGCGCGCTGAGCGTCGAGTACGTGCGGGTGACGCACTCGATCCCGGAGACGTGCGCGCTGGCGATCCGGACGGAGCACGGGATCGTGCTGTTCACCGCGGACTTCAAGTTCGACTTCACGCCCGTCGACGGGCTGACTTCAGACATCGCGAGGCTCACTGAGCTTGGCAAAGAGGGGGTGCTCGCTTTGATTTCCGACTCGACGAACATCGATCGCCCGGGCTGGGGGCCGAGCGAATCGGAGGTCAGCAACGGACTCCGGAAGGCCTTCACAGAGGCTCCGGGCCGAGTGTTGATGACGATGTTCAGCAGCAACGTCCACCGGATGCAGCAGGCGCTCGACG
Source organism: Fimbriimonadaceae bacterium (assembly GCA_025451715.1). Taxonomy (GTDB): domain Bacteria; phylum Armatimonadota; class Fimbriimonadia; order Fimbriimonadales; family Fimbriimonadaceae; genus JADFMN01. The sequence continues at coordinate 1,044 of JANWJY010000106.1, forward strand.
TCGCGCATGAGACGGGCCGTAAGCTCGCCGTCGCGGGCAGACGGATGGAGAGCACGCTACAGCTTGCGGCAAGGGAGGGGTACGTCGACATTCCGGAGGGAACGTTCATACGGCTAGACGACATCCAGAGCTACGGCGACAACAAGCTCGTGATCCTCTCGACCGGGAGCCAGGGCGAACCGATGGCTGCGCTCAGCCAAATGTCGCGGCAGGAGTACGGTCGAATGCAGATCAAGAAGGGCGATACGGTCCTCTATTCTGCAAGACCAATCCCAGGGAACGAGGGAGCGATCTGGCGGACGGTCAATCGACTGTTCTTGCTCGGTGCGAACGTGATCACTGAGAGCGAGGTCCCGATCCACGTGAGCGGTCACGGCTACCAAGAAGAGGTGAAGATGATGGTCAACATCACGAACCCCTACTACGTCGTGCCCGTGCACGGGGAGCCCCGTCACCAAATGATTTACCGTGAAATGGTCAAGAAGATGGGCTGGCCCGAGCACCGGGTCTTCACGATCCAGAACGGTCAGACGCTCATGATCGACTCTAACAAGGCGGAGTACGGTCCTGAAGTCGAGTGGGGCGAGCTCTTAATCGACCAGCACGGCGACGTGGCGGTAACGAGCCCTGTTTTGGGCGAGCGAACGGCCCTGGGCCACGACGGGGTGATCGTTGTTTCGGTGGGGGTGGACCTCAAGCGCGGCGAGGTCAAGACTCGGCCCGAGATCACGACTCGAGGGTTCAGCGGCCCGTCAGAAGTGATAGACGAGGGGATGGAGGCCGTTTGTGACGCCCTTGCAGCCATGAAGCAGGGTGCGCGCACCGACGCTTTCATCATTCGGGACGTGATCGAGTCTGCGATCAAGAAGACGGTCCAGCGAACTTGCAGGCAGAGGCCGGTCGTAATCGGCGTCGTAGTGCCCGAGAAGGGCTGAAATCTGATACAATTACGAGGTTAGTAATCGGACTCGCAAGCAGTTGAGTCATGGAACTTGCGGGAGAAATCTGCGTTCTTCCAACTACGTTGGGGTCAAACATGAAAGTCCGCTCACTTGTATCCATTGCTTTTGCACTTTGCGTTGCGTCGAGCCAGGCGTCGATCCAGCTCTCTCACAACGGGAGCATCGTCGACATCGACGAGAACAGTTCCACAGTCAACAACTGGATGGTCGGCGGAAGCGACCACGTGTTCCAGCACTCGTACTACTACCGGGTCGGTGACGGCGGATCTGCGGCCCTCGTCAGCACACTGGGAGCGCCCACCGTCACTCTGTTCGGTGTCCGAGGCGCGGAAGTGGTCTATCAGAGCGCGAACTTTCGAGTGACGCTGAACTATATGCTGACCGCGTCGGCAAACGGAATGACAGCCGATCTGGCCGAAAGCGCGCTGGTAGAGAACCTGGGCGGATCGGCCTCTTTTAGATTGTTCCAGTACAACGACTACGACATGAACGGAACTGCCGGTAACGACCGAGGAGAGCGACTGAACAGTTCCACTATTCAGGTCACGGACAGCGTCGTCACGATGGTCGAGGCTGTCGAAGGCGGTACTCCGATCCCGAACTTTTCAGAGATCGGTAGCGTTTGGCCAAACCTGCGCAACGACATTACCGGCACCAACGGCTACAATTTGAACTCGCCGGCCGGGACCAACGTTGGCCAAGTGCTGAATGGAGACATCTCCTATGCGTTCCAATGGAATCGCGAGATGGGCCAGGGCGGGGCTTTCGTGGTGAGCACCGACAAGCTCACGGCTGTTCCGGAACCGGGCTCGATGATCGCTCTGGGTCTGGGGGTCACGGCGCTGCTAAGCAGGCGTCGCAGGGCGAAGGCCTAGTTTAGTTCGCAGATCTGCAAATTGAGAGCTGGACGATCACTCTATAAATCGTCTTATAGAAGAGTGACATCCTAGCAATTCTGTCAGGTGCATTTTGAGCCTGGGCATACGGTAATGTGGTCACGTTATCAGTAGGTTGGAGGATTCTATTATATGTATACGTTTGGGAAACGCACGCTTGTCCTTTCGGGACTAGCACTCTTATCTTGTTTTGCGTCGGCTCAGTACACCTTGACTGACGGTGGTGCGACAGTCGACATCGACACGTCCAACGGGACGATCGACAACTTTATTCTTGGTGGCGTTGACCACGCCTTTCAGCACACTTACTATTTGCGCAATGGCGACGGTGGGACTGCTTCCGGACTCGGAACGTTCGCCCTCCTGTCCTCGAGCAACCCGCTCGCGAACTTTGCCGAGCTGGTCTACGGAAACGGCACCTTCGAGATTCAGATCCGGTACCTTTTGACCGGCGCCGGTCAGCAAGCGGATCTTGCCGAGTCGGTCGTCGTGAGGAACATCAGCGGCCAGACCGCTTCAATGCGGCTGTTCCAATACTCGGACTGGGACATGGCTGGCACAGCGGGCACTGACACGGTCACACGACTGAACAGCTCGACGATGCACCAGATGGACAACATCGCGACGCTCAACACGGTGGTGAGCGGCGGAACCCCGATTCCGGAGTTCAGTGAGCTTGGCGGGTTCGCGGGAATTCGAACGAACATCACGACCACCAACGGTTACTTCCTGAATACCGCCGCAGGCGGAGGAATCGGCCAAAACTTCGTGGGCGACGGGACGTACGCGTTCCAGTGGAACCGTTCCCTTGCAGCCGGTGGAGTCTTCTCGATGAGCACCGACAAAGTGCTTGCAGTGCCCGAGCCCGGCACGATGATCGTGCTCGGTCTGGGCGTTTCGGCCCTCCTTGCGCGGCGTCGTCGAAAGCTGGCCTAGGGCCACACTCGATAGAGCTCAGAGCCGCCAGACTCGAGTCTGGCGGCTCTCTTTGTGCCTGGATTTGTTGGCGACGGCGACTCTTAGCCGTGAGCTGAATCGTGCCCTGACTTGCCCGAGCGTGTATTTAGCATTAATAGCAGGGACAATCCGCACTGGGCCCCGGTAACGTGGGCACACCTGTACATAAGGAGGCTTTGTTTTTCATGAATACGTTTGGTACACGCTCGCTTTCAATTGCGGCACTCGGACTAGTCTCCGTTGTTGCTTCGGCTCAAATCTTTAACATGTCGGATGGTGGCTCGGCGGTAACCGTTGACGCTAGCGTCGGAACCGTCACGGCCTTCGTCGTCGGGGGGACAGACCACGCGTTCGAGCACACGTACTACCTGCGGAACGGCGATGGCGGAACTGCCTCCGGCCTTGGGAGCTTCACCCTGGACTCATTCAGTCAACCGATGAGCCACTACCTTGAGCTGGTCTACAGCAACTCCACTTTTCAGATCCAGATCCGCTACCTTCTGACGGGCGCGGCCAACCAGGGCGATCTCGCTGAGAGCGTCGTGGTGCGAAATATTAGCGGCCAAAGCGCATCGATGCGACTGTTCCAGTACTCCGACTGGGACATGGCAGGCACGGCTGCGAGCGACACAGTAACGCGGCTCAACAGCTCGACGATGGATCAGAGCGACGGGGTCGTTGCTGCCAACATCGCCGTGCACGGAGGAACGCCTATCCCGGACTTCACTGAGATGGGCGTGTTCCCGACGATTCGCGCCAACATCACTGGGACAAACGGCTACTACCTGGATACCTCGGCCGGAAACGGCATCGGTGACAGTTTCACGGGCGACGCGACCTACGCGTACCAGTGGAACCAGAACCTCGCGCCAGGCGGATCGTTCTCGATGAGCACCGACAGGCTCGTCGCGGTCCCAGAGCCCGGCTCGATGATCGCACTCGGTTTTGGGGCTGCAGCACTGCTCGCACGCCGCCGACGCAAGCGAACGGCGTAGGCAGACTGCAACCCGTTTTTTGCCGCCGCACCCCCTGGGAACGGCGGCATTTTCTTGTCAGAGTTCTACGGTCGTTCGGCATCGGCCGAACACGACCTCGCTGCCGCTTTGAAGGCTCGTCTCACCTGTGACCGGTTGTCCCTGGACGAACGTTCCGTTCGTCGAGCCGAGGTCCCGGACCGTTAGATAGCCCGGGCCCACGGTGAGTTCGGCGTGCCGCCGAGATACGCTGGGCTCCCAGGTGAAGGCAACGTCGCAACCAAGTTCTCGTCCAACGACGTTGATTCCGATGTGGAGGAGGTGTCGGTTCCCCAGCGAGTCGACCAGGCACGGCTGTTTGACGTGCAGCTCTGGGACTCGCGGCTGCTCCTTCCCTCTGCCGTCCAGTCGCGTTCGGTAGAGGATCAGTGCCGAGCCGACGCCTAACTGGTCGCCGTCTTTCAGCCACGCGCTCTGGGCAGGCGCGCCGTTGACGGTCAAACCACCGCCAAGGTCGACGATGAAGTGGGCGTCGTCTTCCGACTGCACCTGTGCATGGACGGGCGCGACAGTTCCGTCGGGCGGGAGATAGACTTCGACTCCCTCCATGCTTCCAATCCTCGTGAGTTGGCCGGCAAGCGACCATTGGCGCCCCTCACTAGGCCCGCGCACCGACTTCAGCCAGACGGGCTTATAGACGTTCTCTGCGATGCCGAACGCGATCCCGGCCGCTGCGCCAAGGCTGAAGAGATAGATCACGTCGCCAGCCCTGGCTGTGTCGACTGCGTTTCCACCCGCGAGGAAGGTGAAGAGGAGAAGCGCGATGATGAGGGGAGTGAGGACTATGCCGAGCACGAACCCGATGACCATGACGAGAGCCGAACCGATGAGGCCGCGAAGGAAAGTGAACTTGTTCAGCCCGATTCCGATCGCGATCGGCATGGCCAGCGCGAAGCCGCAGCCGAGCTGCCAGACCGCCCAAGGTACGAGCGTCGAGTTGCTCGCGTCGAGCATGTCGATCCGCGTCCCTGGCCCGCCGAGCGAGGAATAGATCATCTGGTCCATGACCCACCGCGCGCCCCAGCACAGGAATCCCCCCAAGGGCGCCGCGACGAACAGTGCGAGCATCATCCTCGCGGGACCCTTCCTCGCGACATAGACGGTCGCAATGCCGCCACAGACGAGCGCACCGAGGAGGGACAGCCCGACGATCGCCCACATTTCGTTTGAGAGAGTGAGCTCGTCGACCTTGACGGTCGAGTCGAGGCTCAAGACGCTCGGCAAGTCGGGCTCTCGGAAGGAGTAGCCGATGAGGGCTGCGACCGCCCCGGCTGCCGCCCCGATCCCCGACATCAACAGGATGCGCTTGAGTCCTCGGTGCATGCGCCCAGATTGTGGGGTCCTTGCCGAGGGCAGGTCAAGGAGGGTTGCGTTATTCTACTGTGGGGCATAGAATAGGCCATGGTTTCGTCTGCCCCGCTGAAGTCTGCTTCGTTAGTTCTCGCGTTGTGCGCGGCGATCCTTGCAAACGCGCAGGACTGGAGCTCTCAAGGCAGCATCACTTCGAGGCAGTACCAGAACCAGATTCGTGAGGGGAACACGGTCACCGCGACGGACTTCTTTACTCTCGAGTACTCGGTAGACACGTGGATTGAAGACACGGGGCTTAGGAGCGGACCGTATCTGAACTGCACCAACAAGTGCAAGGGGAAAGTGCACAAGAGCCACCCGACGTGCGACTTCTCTTGCGACGAGAAGTGCACGGAGGTGCACAAGACGACGGTCAAGGGGAACTACACCCCGGACCGTGCCGCGATGAACGCCGCGACCCAGGCAGCAAATGGGCTTGCGGCGAAGGGCGGAGGCACGAACTCGCCTTCGGACTGGTCTCACCGGGTCAGCCAGGCTCTCGCACAGTTCCGCGACGAGGCAAAGAAGAAGAAGACCTTTGAAATGCCGCATGCTGGGCCGTGTTCGGGGCGCAGTTGGTGGGTCGGGTCGAAACAGTTCCTGTTCCACGTGCGCGGCACCATGAAGAAGGTCGGGTACAGGATGAGCCGCGGAATGAGGACGCCGATCAACGAGACCGTCGGTATGCACGAGTCGGTCGTTGCGTACGCGGACATCGTGCAGGACGAGCCGCACGAGAAGCACGACTGGACGGCCTGCAAGTGCATTGGTGAAGAAGATCAGCGAGTCGATTGGAACGAAGTCTTTGAGGGATTGAAGGAGTACTTCAACAATCAGGCGGAAGAGCAAGAGGCCGCGATGTGCGGCACGGCCGCAGTCCTCATGAAGAACAAGGCGGGCGAGCATGTTGATCCGGTTGATTCGAAGATCACGGTGAAGCCGGCGGACATGAACCGGTGTGTTGTCGAGGTCGAGAACGGCACTGGCCAAGACGTAGAGGTGACGATCCCGGCAGGCACCGTGTTCGAGGCCGTGAACAAGGCCGACCAAGACATGTCCTCCCTCGTCACAACCAAAGGGTTCGTCCTAGCAGGACGCATTGGGAGGCTTTATGTGAGCCTTGGGCCCGTGCAAGACCCGACCACAGTGCAGCTTCCCGTGCGATGGGCCTGCCTCAATATCAAGAAGAAGGAGCCTTCGCCAGGCAGTCGGTATCGGA
>JANWJY010000107.1 GCA_025451715.1 Fimbriimonadaceae bacterium
GATCTCCAGCGGCCCGAGCGAGCGGGCGCCCTCCTTCGTCAGCACGCTGACCGAGGGCAAGACCTTCAAGAACCCGCCAGTGGCCGAGTCCAAGTCAGACGCGATGTCGAGCATCCGCAGCCCTTCCATAACGACCTCGTCGAAGCTCCGCTTGTGCCACTGTCCCTTGGACTTGGCGAGGTACTCGAACACGCCACGGATGCGCTCCGAGCCTGACCCCGCGCAGGCGTACTCTGCACCCTGGAAGCGCGCACCCGCTAGGTCGAAGAAGTAGATGCCGAACTCCAGCGCGCGCCGGTCGTAAGTTGCGGCGATGGGGAGGAACACGCCCGCCATGTTCTCCGAGACCATGTTCGACTGGAGCGCCTTACTGATCTCCATCAGCTTGCCCTCGGCCGAGATCTCGTGCAGGTTGCGGCGCTCGTAGAACTTGAAGGCGTGCTTGAGATACCGGCAGACCTCGATGCTGCGCGCGTAAGCGCCGCTGATCGCGACGAGCGTGCGCCGGTCGAGCGGCACGATCTTTTCCGCGCGCTCGAACATGATCAGACTGCCCATGGTCGCCCGACGGTCGGCGAGCATGACCACGCCCAGGTCGTACCTCAAGGCGAGCACGGTCGTGCCGTGCGTCTCCAGTTCGGCAGGCGTCACGCGCGGCGGCTGGAACCCGACGAGCTTTGCGAAGTCGACCGGCGCTGCGACGTTCATTGTCCCGACCGCTGCCTGTACTTCTTCGCCTGGTCGGGGTCGACTCGCTTCATCCGCTTGAGCAGCTCGTTCGGGCCTCCCGGTTTCTTGACGTCGGGCTTGCTCGGGCCGGAGTCGTCGCCTAGCTTGCGCTCGGGCTCCGGATCCATGCGGCGGGTCGTGCGGTCGGCGTGGATCGTCATGTTCGTTCCAGTTCCATTATGAAGTCTTCTACGGTCGCGCACTGGCCCAGCGTGTCGGGATAGGTTCTCTCGGGCGGGAGGGTTACGGTCTTCTCGCCCAGCTTGGTGTTGAAGGTCAGCGTCCCCCACGATGCCGAGGCCAGGTGGTCGCGGAACTTGGTGACGGCGATGGAGCGCGCCTTGGCGCGCGTCGCCTCGCGCACGTTCGCGGTCCGATCCAGGACATCGGCTTCAGACGGATCGACGTCGACCGCACCCATATTGAGGAGCGCGTGGAAGAGCCCTTCGCCGTCGATCCGGTGGTACTCCAGGTCGAGCGCCTGCAGGGCGGGGTCTCGCCAGTTCGTGTCTTCTGCCGCGATGTACTGGGTGAGCAATGCGCGCTTTGCAGCCCAATCGACGGAGCGAGCAAAACGTTCCGGGTCGGTGAAGCGTGCTTCGAGCAGGCCCATCGCCGCACTCAGTTGCTCGCGCATTTCAATCGAATACGCGTCGGTCGAATTGGCGATGCAGGCAAGGAACGGCACGACGTACGACTCGATCACCTGTCTCGGCGTCGTCCACGAGCAACCTTCGAGCTCGATTCGCCCCTCGCCGTCTGGGTCGCGGCTGACGTCTTTGATCGTGCGGACCGGATCTTTCAGTCGCCACATCGGTTGGTCGCCCGATTCGATCAGGTGCAGGGCCGCTTTGGCCAATGCGAGCTTCATTCTGGTCGCGGTCGCGACGAGGTTTGACTCGCCGCAGATCACGTGAAGGCGGATCCACTTGGCGGGATCGGCGTGAGGCTCGTCGCGGGTGTTGAAGACCGGCCGACGGTAGAGCGTCTCCGCGTTGAGTGGTTCTGAGAAGAAGTCTGCCCTCTGCGAGATCTGAAAGTCGCAGCGGGGGCCCTGCTCCGACCCCACCTTTCCCGCACCGCAGAGCACCTGCCTTGCGACAAGCATGGGCATGAGCCCGTTGACCAGGTTCTCGAGCGGGATCGACCTTGGCACCAGGTAGCTCTCGTGCGTGCCGTAAGAGGCACCGTGGAAGTCCGTGTTGTTCTTGTACACGCGCACCTCCCGCCCGCTTTCTGCCGCGAATGCCGCTGCGGACTTAACGACGACCCTGTCGCCGGCTCGGTCGTGCAATGCGACCTCTGCCAGTGACCAAGTCTCAGGCGTGGCGTATTCGGGGTGGCCGTGGTCGTTGTAAAACCGTGCCCCGTTGAGCAGCACGCGGTCGGACCTGACCTCGAAGGCGGGCCCATGGGACCGGCCCACGTCGAACTTCGCGTCGTCCGGGTCGAGGCTCAGCCTTTCGAGCCGAAACCCGCGCAGGTCGTTACGAGGCGCCTCGAACCGGTCGTCCCAAAATGGAAAGCACTCGCCCGGAAAGCTCCGGACGAGCGCCTTCGCGTCGTCGATCTGATCCTCCGCCCCGCGTCCCTCTACGGAGAAACCATACTCCGTGTCGAGACCGGCGAGGATCGGCCGCATTATTTGCGGAACACTCGGAACGAGCCCGTCAACGGGAACGGGAAGTCCGCCGGTGGGGCGACAAACGTGAACGTGCCCGAAGTGATCTCGCCGTTCAAGTTCACGTAGGCGCTCATCGAGCCCACGGCCGGGTTGATCTCAAGGCCAGAGACGATGTCCCGTACCCTGGTGAGCCTGATCTCGTTCGCGTCGGGTCCCGAGAACCGGGCCGGGCCCTGCCACATGGCAGTGATTTCTCCTGCGCCGTTGCGTGCGATGTAGACGGCGGTAAAGCCATCGTCCTCGTCGCGGCTGTTCGGGAAGACCACCATCATGTACGAGCCGATGTTGCCCAGAACCTGGGTGTACGGCCGCCAGCGGCCCTGGAGCGAGACGATGATGCCTTGGGTCGGGTCGACTAGCCGCCAGTCGGGCTCGAACAGTGTGTACGTGCCCTCGGTCGGGGTTCCTCCGACGATGATCGGGGAGTCGATTCGACCGGTGTCGATGTTCTCGAACGGCGGGATCCTCGGATCGAGGATCATCAGTGTGCCATTCGTGTCGAACCCCTTAGAGAGCGCGATCGAGTCGCCGGTGTAGAGAAGCATGTCGCAGTCTCCGCCGTCGGCGCCGCCCACTATGATGTTCGGTCGGTCGGACCCGCCCATTGAAGTGAGGTCGAACGCGACGTAGTCGCTGAACAGGCTCTCCATGTTGCCGGAGATCGGGTTGAGGTTCTCTTGGTTGAAGATGTCGACGTCGAACACGGGCCCGTTGTTGTCGCGGCCCGTGATGGTCGCGTCGTTGAGGGCGAACTGGAAGGTCGTGTCACGACCTCGGTGGAGCATGACGTCCGCTGGGAAGGTCCCCGAAAGGAACGAGCCGCTCCAGTCGGCGAAGTTGTTCCCGTTCGTGTCGGTTCCTGTGAGCGTGTTCAACCAAAGCGGAAACTCGGTATAGGTGATCTGGGCGGTGCCCGCGGGAATCGGCTTCGTCGTGCCGACCGAGTAAAGCGAATAGCTGGTCAACGTCGCGCCGATCGGGCCCGAGACGACGAGGACGTCGAACGGTCCGTTCGAAACTCGGAGCGGGTGGGTCGGTCCCATGCCGACAACCATGTCTCCAGGCGCTCGTCGGCCCTGACCAGTCACAACGGTGAACTGTAGGCTCGCGTCATTCGAAGGTAGGGTCACGGTGGGCGCAGGGACGAGGTTGCCGCCACTCGTTACGGTTCCGCCGCCGCCTCCGCCACCACCGCCACAACCGATCAAGACAGCAAGGGCAACAAAAACAATCCAACACATCCTCAAGCTCTGTACCTCTCCAGCGAAACGCCCACGAATGATACTTGCTTCTGGTCCAGATAGCAAGATCACAGCGCGCATCGAGACGGGGGCGTCCGCGAATTCGCGCTATAGGGTACTCGATTCGACGCCTCGGCCGGCCCGGAACGTTCGAATCAGGCCGCGTTTGAACCTGAGGCAGACTCGAACCTGTTCGCCCTCTCGAGGCTGTGGGCGGCGACTGAGCGAAGCTCTTCTTCGTGTTCTGGCCTGAGGAGCGCCCCTTCAAGTACGCTCCGGTCGAGGGCGAACGGCTCTGAGCCGAGCCCGAAGTCGCCACCGGCCTGACTGACTGCCACAACCGCCGCCCGCAGGACCTTTCCGGTCATGCCGAGCGACAGCAAGGGAGCGTGGTGTGTGCGAGCCTCTTCGGCCATCTCCTCGGGGAACTTGAAGAGCTTGAGCGCCGAAGTGCTGACGTCCTCGTGGTTGAACCCGAAAGCCTCGAGCTCGAAGTCCTCGATCGGCCGGGCGACTTTTGCCGTCGAGAAGGCCGTGTAGACCTCTGGGAGGGCGTACATGAGGGCGACGAGCCCCGTGTCCATGAAGAGTGCCGTCAAGAACGCGTCGTCCTTGTCGATGATGTGCTTGCCGGCTGCCCAAAACGCCGTCTCTGCGTTCGCCCAACCCGTGCCGTACACGCGCTGAGGCTTGAGCGCGGTCCGGGAGATAGCCGAGGACACGAACTCGGCCCAAGAGGCGAGTACGCCCGCCCGCCACACCCCGTGGAGGTCCGGGCCGTTCACTGCGTCCGTCACGTTCCTGAAGGTCTGCCCTTCGCCGCCGCAAACTCCTTGAGAGGCGAGCCTCAAAGTGTCGGCGCAGACGGTGGGGCTAGAGAGCAGGATTCGCTCGACCACCCGAGAGCCAAGCCCACGAGACCTGACCAGAGCCGACGCGCGAGTGAGCGCCGCGCAGACGACCTCGTCCGAGCGCAGCATCTCGGCGACCTTTCTCGGCATGGCGCCGGAGCCACCGTCGGGCAGACGTGAACCTGGCATGCTTCTTTACCGATTATCGGCTGATGGGGCGAGCGGGGGCATGGTGGTTATGCGGGTTCGGACGGATGGAGCTTCAAAGTGAAGCGTCCGAGTTTGTCAGGCTTCTGGACGGTGAACACCCCATCCAGACTTCTGAACCTCCTAGCCTCCAAACCTCAAAACCCGCCGAAGGTAACATCCCCGTCCCATGAAACGCCAGGGCCTGCTCGACCTGAACGAAGCGGTCCAGCATCCGGGCACAAAGCTCCGGTTCGAGCTCACCACGGCCCTGACCGAAGAGGAGGACCTCGACCTCATCGAGCCCGTGACGGGGACGATGGACGTCGTCAGCACGGGAAACATCCTTCTCCTCAAAGGCAACTACCAGGCGACGTGCGTACTGGAGTGTGCCCGCTGCGGCGAGCCGATAAACCAAAAGGTTGAGTTCTGGATGAACGACGAGTTCATCGTCGAGGGTGTCGCCTCGGGGTACGGCACGGGAGAGTACGCGGAGGTCGTCGAGGAAGAGGACTACCCACTGTTCCACAAGAACGCGCTGATGAAGGACACGTATCTGCGGCAGGGGCTGCTCGTCAACCTGCCGGTCCAACCGTTGTGCGAGTTCGGATGGGACGGGCCGTGTCCGAAGGCTCAGGCGCGGGAAGCCAAGAAACAGCAGGAGCAGCTCGGTCATCCGGCGATGCAAAAGCTGCGCGAGCTCGTGGAGACGGAGGAAGATTGAGGATCGCGGTCGACGCGATGGGGGGCGACCACGCCCCGAGGGAGATCGTCGCAGGCGCGATTGAGGCCGCGAGGACGGTCAAGGGAGGCATCGTGCTCGTGGGCGACCCCTCTCAGATCGAGGACTGCCTCGGTGGCCCGGCCCCGCGCAACGTCGACATCCACCCGGCGAGCGAGGTCGTGGGCATGGACGAGAAGCCCATGGACGCGATCCGAAAGAAGAAGGACTCGTCGCTCGCGGTCGCCGTGCAGCTCGTCAAGGACGGCCAGGCGCAGGCGTTCGTCTCGGCCGGCAACACCGGCGCGGTGACGGCCTCGACCCTCTTGAGTTGGAGGCAGATCCCCGGCGTCCACCGTCCGGCGATCGCCAGCCCGTTCCCGAACAAGTTCGGACGGTTCCTACTGCTGGACGCGGGCGCCTCTCCAGACGTGGACCCGGTGCAGATGCTGGAGTTCGCGCTGATGGGCCGTGCCTATGCGCAGAAGGTGATGGGCAAGGGCGACCCGAAGGTCCACCTGCTCAACATAGGCGAAGAGCCCGGCAAGGGCAACGCCTTCGCGAAGGCCGCCTATGAGCTCATGAGCGGCCACGATTGGTTCGCGGGGAACATCGAGGGGAAGGACATGTTCCACTCGCCTTGCGACGTCGTCGTGTGCGACGCGTTCGTCGGGAACATCGTGCTCAAGACCGCCGAGGGCGTCGGCGAGTTCATCATGGACGAGATCAAGGCGGCTGTCCCGAAGGACATCCGCAGGCTCGCGTTCCTGCCGCTCAAGAAGGCTCTCGCCCCGCTTCGCAAGCGCGTGGACTACGCCGAATACGGCGGGTCGCCCCTGTTGGGCCTGAACGGACTGTGTATTATCTGTCATGGTAGGAGCAGCGCGAAGGCGATCAAGAACGCAATCGAAATCGCGGCGACGGCGGTCGAGAACGACCTGGTGCCCGCAATTTGCGACGCGATCGGGCACGAGCGCAAACTGAAGGAAGAATGAGCATTCGAGCGGTCGTCCACGGGATCGGCATGTTCGTCCCCGAGAAGGTGCTCACGAACGCCGACCTCGAGAAGCTGGTGGACACCAGCGACGAGTGGATCATGCAGCGCACCGGCATCAAGGAGCGCCGTATGTGCTCGGACAGCGAGAGCGCGAGCACTCTCGCCATCGCAGCCGCGAAAGACGCGCTGAAGGACGCCCGTGTCGACGCTTCAGAGCTGCAGGTGATCATCGTCGGGTGCGTCACGGGCGACTACCTCTTCCCCTCGGTCTCGTGCCTGGTGCAAGAGGCGATCGGCGCGAAGAACGCCGCAGCCTTCGATGTTGGTGCGGCATGCGCCGGCTTCATCTACTCGCTCAACGTCGCGACCGCGATGATCGAGTCGGGGCAGGTGACGAACGCGCTTGTAATCGGGTCCGACGCACTGACCAAGTTTGTGGACTTCACGGACCGTTCGACGTGCGTGCTGTTCGGTGACGGTGCAGGGGCGGTCGTATTGAAGGCCGAGACGGGCACCGATCGCGGAGTGATCGACACCGTTCTGCTCGCCGACGGCTCGGGGGCGAAGCACATCGACTTGCAGCTCGGGGGCTCGAAATACCCGGTCGGGCGAGACTACTCCGAGGGCAAGCGGCCGTACATCTTCATGGCCGGTTCCGAGGTCTACCGCTTCGCCGTGACCGCGATGGGCGACGCGTGCTGCCGCGCTTTGGCCGAGGCCGGAATGGAGGCGTCCGACATCGACCTTTTCGTGCCGCACCAGGCGAATCTGCGCATCGTCGACTCCGCCGCAGAGCGGTTAGGGCTGCCGCCGGAGCGGGTGTTCAAGAACCTCGAGAAGTACGGCAACACGAGCGGGGCGTCGATCCCGATCGGGCTGTGTGAGGCAGTGCAGCAAGGGCGGCTTCGGCCCGGGATGGTCGTGATGACCGTGGGGTTCGGCGCGGGGCTCGTTTGGGGCGCGAACCTGATCCGGTGGTAGGCGCTACTCGATCCTGTAGAGCGTGACCTGTCGCGGGGTCGCTTCGAAGACCACTGCGAGGATGTTGTCGTTGAACGCAGCGTCGAGAATTCCGCCGCGGGCGAGGTTCTTTACGGTCGCCAGCTTGCTGTTGTGCAGCCGCATCAACTTCGTAGCGCTACCGGTCGAGACGACGACGTGTCCGTCGTGCGAGTTGCGCGAGAGCTTGACGTCGCCCGTGATCTCGAGGACGACGCCCATCTTGCCCTCCGTGGTACGACCGGTCCAGAGCCCCTGATGGTCTACCATGAGGCACGCCCCGCCTTGTACCGCAACCATCCGGGTGACCTGACCAATTGGTTGGGAGTAGTCTACGCTTAGGTCGTCGCTGTTAAGGAAGTAGAGAGTTCCCTTCTTCTCTTCGTTCGGTTCATCGACTGTGGCGACAACTCTCTCTGAGACGAACGCGAGCGCGGTGACAGCACCGCCGCCGAGCCTCTTCTCCAGCAGGCCCTTCCCAGCCATCCTGTAGACCTGACTCGAACCGAGGCCGACGTACGATGCCTTACTCGAGCGGGCGAACGATGTGACTGGAGACGCAAACGCAGTGCTGACTGGCCTCAGCCTCTGACCCCAGACTGGGTCTTCAACTACGTCCAGCCCGCCATCCGCAGTATGGAAGAGGGTCTTTGCTTCGTCGTCCCAGGACAGCTCTCCGTACCAGATTCCGGAGTTCAGGGGGACCGGCCCTGCGCCGACCGCTGTTGGATCAACGACAAACTCGGACTCCTGAGCCTTGACCAGGAACTTGTCGCCGTCGACTCCAAGGATCGCGACTGCCTGCTTGTCCAGCTCGATCGGTGGAAGCTCGACGACCTTCGCAGTCGCGACCGGACGACTGGAGAGGGCTGAGGTCACGACGATCCCAAACCCCGCGACAAGCGCGATCGAGGTGAGGAATGTTGCGACGTCCTTACGCATCCTCTCCAGTGTAACTCGATTCGTCACTTGACGTTGGCTTGGAACCGGGTCGGCATCGACCCCTGCGCGCCCGGGTGTGTGACAGAGTACGAGGCGCACTTGACTGCGTTGGTCAGCGCGCCCTCGGTGTCCAAGCCCTCAGCCAAGAACACGGCGAGCGCGCCGGCGAAAGCGTCGCCCGCAGCGGTGGTGTCGACGGCCTCGACCCGCGGAGCGGGGATGTGGAGCTCGGTGCGCCCGTCGGTCCAGTAGCAGCCTTCCGCACCTAGCTTGAGCACGACCTGCTTGATGCCCTTTTCCAGAAGTGCACGTGCGGCGCGCTGCTGGGCGAACTCGTCGAGCGGGACGATGCCCGTGAGGGCGAGGGTCTCGCTCTCGTTCGGCGTGATGACCTCGACGTGTTCGAGGAACTCGGGCTCAAGGAGCCGCGCCGGAGCCGGGTCGAGTATCAGCTTCCCGAAGCGCTCGCACGCGTAGACCGTCACTTCTGGGATCTCGAGCTGCACGAGCGTGTACTCTGGATCGATCTCTTTGAGCGCCCGTCTGACGTGGTCCGGATCGAGCAGCGCGTTCGCGCCGTGGTCGACCACGATCGTGTTCTCGCCGCGCTCGTTGACCGTGATCAGCGCCGTTCCGGTCGGGACGAGGTTCGTCGTTTTGACGTGGGTGACATCGACGCCTGCACCGGTGAGGCTCTCGATCAGCGCCTTGCCGTGAGTGTCCTCACCGATGCAGCCCACAAACAGAACTTGCGTCCCCACTCTGGCCAGCCGACCTGCGGCGACGGCCTGGTTCGCGCCCTTGCCCCCTGGGTTCGTGGAGAAGTCGCGGCCGACCACAGTCTCACCCGGTCTTGGTAGCGCCGCGCAGCGCACGACGAGGTCCATGTTCGCGCTGCCGACGACCGCGATGCGGGGCATAGCGGGAGTGTAGTCTGGAGGATCGGAAGAAAGGAGGTTCGGTGGTTACGAAGCCTTTCCCGTCTTTACGCTCAGCGTGATCTCGCGCTTAAGGGTCCACTTTTCGATCTCGCTGAGGTGGGCGAAATGAACGCCGGGCTTGTGGAGCAGGCAACCGAGATAGGCGACGAGGTCCTCGGCCTCCTCGCGGGTCAGGACGATGTCCACGTCCCTGAGCTGTTTTCCCGATTCAAAGTCGGTGATCTGCATTTCCGCTCCCGTTGATTGCTACCGGCCTAGACGCACCCGTTTGTTCCGGGGTGCTGGGGTCTGGGACTTGCGGCAGTTCTAGGCGCCGGATGCGACGACGACGTATTCGCCGACAGCCTTCGGGGCAATGCACCCAGGAAGGTAGCGCTCACGGAGGTCGTCCGCCTCGACCACGTCGAGAATCCGCCACCCGTGCTCCTCGAGGCACTCGGGAACGTCTCGCGGGTGCAGGCCGAAAGTGAATGGTTCTCCGACCTCTTCCAACCAAGTGGTCAGTCCCTCGGCGGCGCGAAAGTTCGGGACTCCTTCCGGCGAGAGCTCCATCAGAGTGAACACGAAGCTGTTCGTAGGCGAAGCGAAGGCGGAGAGGAGCCTCTCGACGACTTCCTTAGGCAGATACATGAACACTCCCTCGGCAATGAACACCGTCGGCTCGCCCGGCTGCCAACCTCTGGTCGCGAGCTTGTCAACGATGCAGCCGTCACCAAGGTCGATGTCGAGGAAACGGATCGCGGTTCCTTTGGCCAGCGAGCGCTTGGCCTCCTGGGTCGACGAGCAGTCCACCTCCCACACGGGGATCCGCCTCTCCTCGACCGTCCGAAGCCCGATCGGGTCGAGGCCGGCACCGAACACCACCATCTGCCGTGCACCCTTTTCGATCGCCTGGCCCACGGCGTCCGCGATCGCGCGCTTTCGCAGCGCGTAGTGCAGCAGGATGCCTGGCACGACCTTGTCGGCCCGTTCTTCTGCTGCGCGGCGGAACATTCCGAACCGCAGCGCAAAGGCAGCAAGCCCCTGTCCAGAAGCGAACAGCACCCGGGAGAACCAGTCGCGTGACTCGCGCGAGACCAGCCCCGTGTATCGTGGGTCGTAAGCAACGCAAAGCGTCCCGAGCGCGACCACTTGGGCTGTGCGGCTGGGTGTGTTCCTCCTCATGACGCCGTGCCTCTATCAACGATCTGGGATGCGCCCGCGTTGCCGGACCGGCCGGACTACGCGGTGACTGGGGAGCCGATCTGCGCGTACATGTCCTTCAGCGCTTGGGCACTCTTGAGCAGGCCCTCGCGCTCCGCGTCGCTGACCTTGGGCTCAAAGATCGACACCACTCCCTTGCGACCGACCACGGTCGGCAACGAGAGCGAGATGTCCTTGATCCCGAGCTTGCCGTTCTGCGCTGCGCTCACAGGGAGCAGGCGACCGTCGTCCAGAGCTATGCCCTCGACGACTTCCTTTATCGAGATCCCAACTGCGCGACCAGCGCCGCCCTTCTGGGCGATGACTGTGGCCCCTGACTTTCGGGTGGCGTCAAACAGCGTTTCGGCCGAGGAGTCGTTCCAGCCGGGGATCGATTGGATGGACACCCCGTTGATGGTCGCTGACGACCAGATCGGCACCATGGTGTCGCCGTGCTCGCCAAGGATCAGTGCCTTGACGTCGAGCGCTCCGACCTTGAAGTGATCGGCGATCAGGCTGCGGAAGCGGGCCGTGTCCAGCACCGTGCCGAGCCCCATGACCTGTGCCTCTGGGAGGAGGCCGCGCTTGACCGTCACGTGAGTCAGGATGTCGACCGGGTTGCTGACGACGAGGACCGTTGCGCCATCGTTCAGCTTGACCTTTTTCAGTTCGTCGAGGATGCCGTTGAAGAGGGCGAGGTTGCGGTTGATGAGGTCGAGCCGGCTCTCGTCGGGCTTGCGCCGCAGACCGGCGGTGATAACGACGCTGTCGCTGTTCTCGCACACGCCGTAGTCGCCGCCGGAGAACGTTTGGTTGGCCGTCAAGGACGCGCCGTGGCGCAGGTCGAGCGCCTCTCCCTGGGCGAGCTCGGCGTTCACGTCCATGAGCGCGATGTGGTTGACGACCTTTCCGAGCTGCAGGGCGTAGGCCGCATCCGATCCGACGCGCCCGCCTCCTCCGATGATGCTGACTTTCATGGCTGTTGGTTGGAGTTTAGCCTGGAGCGGCCCGAGTCCCGAGTCCACTTTGCTCACTGCATGCTGCACTCAGCACTCCCTTACGTGTGGTACTCGGCGTTGATCCGCACGGAGCCGTAACCGAAGTCGCACGTGAACACCGTCGCTGGCGGCCCTGCGCCGATCACGAGGTCGATCACGACCTCGTCCGACCGCAAGGCGGTCGAAGCGCGCTTGTGGTCGAACGCCGCCGGGGAGCCGTGCTCGAAGAGCACGTGCCGCTCGCCGTTCGACCAAATGGTCAGTACGGCCTTCTGTGGGTCGAACGCGACTCCGGCCCTGCCGGCCGCTGCGAGGATGCGTCCCCAGTTCGGGTCGCAGCCGAACATCGCGGTCTTCACGAGCGGCGAGTTGGCGATCGTCATCGCAACTCGCTTGGGGTCGTCGCTGCCCGTCACGCGCACCTCGATCAGCTTGGTCGCGCCCTCTCCGTCGCGCGCGATCTGCTTGGCGAGGCTGACGCACACCTCGTGCATGGCCCGGTCCAGGTCTTCATCGCTCGGCTCGATACCGCTCGCCCCGTTCGCAAAGGCGAGGACCATGTCGTTCGTCGATGTGTCGCCATCGACCGTTAGGCAGTTGAAGCTCGCGTCGCAGGCCGTGCGAAGGGAGGCGTCCAGCCTCGCCGAGTCCACTTTGAGGTCGGTCACGAGGAACCCGAGCATCGTCGCCATGTCGGGTGCGATCATCCCCGAGCCCTTACCAGCCGCGTAGACCGTCGCATCACCGATTGCGGCATAAGCGAACTTCTCGATCAGGTCGGTCGTGAGGATCGCCTCAAGAAAGGGTGCGGGGTCGTCGGAAAGCGATACGGACGCCTCGCTGATGCCGTGCTCGACCTTTGCCATGTCGATCAACTGACCGATCACGCCTGTCTGCGCAACCGCAACCTCGAGGTCCGGCACACCGACCGCCTCGCCGACGAGCTCGGTCATCTTGAGAACGTCAC